>JABXIR010000085.1 GCA_013372965.1 Gammaproteobacteria bacterium | reverse complement strand
TAAAAAATTTGCGTAAAGCGATCCACGTGTCGACTCGCCACTCGAACAACTTCACCAAGACGATCACGCGTTAGATGCATCGAGCACGACGCCGAAACGAGTATGCCCTCAGGATTCAGCAATCGGATCGCTAATTGGTTCAAACGATGATACGCCTGCTCCCCGGCCTTCAAGTCTTTCTTACGTTTGATCAATGCTGGAGGATCGACCACGACGACGTCGAAACGCTCACCTTCGTCAATTAACAACTTTAAGACTTCGAACGCGTTACCCTGAATTGAACCAACGCGATCGGCGACGCCATTTCGCTCGGCATTATCGAGTACCGCCTCCGTTGCAGACTCGGAGGCGTCGACGCAAATCACCTCAGACGCGCCATGCACCGCCGCCTGAACTCCCCAGCCACCGATGTAAGAAAATACATCCAGAACTCGCTTCCCATTCACGAAGCGATTCAGCTGACGACGATTCTCCCGATGATCGTAGAACCAACCGGTTTTTTGGCCTTCAAGTACAGGGACTTCAAATTCTGCGCCGTTTTCTTTGACTATGACGGGGCCATCTAACTCACCGTAAGCGATAATCACTTCCGGCTCTAAACCTTCATCCGCTCGCGCAATGGAATCATTGCGTAGCGCGATGGCCTTAGGTTCAAAGACCTTTACCAAGGCGGCGATAATCACCTCTCGGTTGGCGTCGGTAAATGCAGAATTCAGCTGAACCGACAAAACATCACCGTAACGATCTACCACCAAACCCGGAAACCAGTCGGCATCACCATGAACCACACGGTAGAAAGGCTCGTCATAGACTTGATCACGCAAAACCTTGGCTCGCTCGATCTTTTGACGAAGGTGACTTTCTTTTAGAGGCGACGACAACGTCCGACTCATGATCCGAGCGCAAATCAAATTACTTGGACTCATCACACAAACGCCTAACGACTTGCCATCAGCAGCGAATAATTGAGCCTGCTCTCCCGGTTGAAAGTCTTTTAACGACGTTTTATGGGTATCGATCTCGTTGGAGTATATCCACAGGTGTCCACCTTTGATTCGTCGGTCACATTTGGACTTTAAATAAAGCGGGGCGAGTTTTGACATGTTTTCTCCCAATAAAAAAGGCGACGCCAGAGGCATCGCCTTTTAAGTATATCTCGTTACGATTATTCTGCGTCGCACACGTCTTTGTACGCATCCGCATCAAGCAGACCGTCAAGCTCAGACATATCAGACAACTTGATCTTGAAAAACCAACCGTCGTCATATGGGCTGTCATTGACAGTTTCAGGCGCATCTTCAAGTTCGGTGTTAACTTCAACGATTTCACCCGAAAGCGGGCTGTAAATGTCTGAAGCTGCTTTAACCGACTCAACAACACCCGCTTCGTCGCCCGCTGCTAGTTCAGCACCAACTTCTGGTAGCTCAACAAAAACCACATCGCCAAGACTTTCTTGTGCGTGATCCGTTACACCGACAACGGCACAGTCGCCTTCAACACGAATCCACTCATGTGAATCGATGTACTTAAGTTCTGATGGGATGTTGCTCATATTAACTCCATTAACTTGTTTCACAGCTGGCTAGCAGCATTGATTAGTAGTGCCTCATACTCTACTAAAAAATTTCCGAAAGGAAACCTATTTTACCGTTTTTTTTAACAGTCAAAACCTTAGGTTTCCTCGCCCTCGATTTTACGCATTAAATACACCATAGGAATTAAACTCAATAAAATCAAAATCAACGCGGGAATTGCGGCCAAGTCCCAGTCGCCTTCCGAAGTAAACTCATAAATTTTAACCGCCAGAGTATCCCATCCAAACGGCCGTAGAAGCAGGGTTGCGGGCATCTCTTTCATGACGTCAACCATGACCATAAGCAGCGCGACCGAGGTGCCCGGCATTAGCAACGGTTGCATCACTCGACGCCATTGTTGTAAACGCCCCAGTCCAAATAGCTTGGCGGCCTCAATAACGCTGGGCTTTAGCTTTGATGCAGCGGCATCCATCGGCCCAGCAGCGACCGCGTAAAAACGGATCACGTAGGCGAGTATCAAGACGATAAAGCTACCCATCAGCAAGCTCTTTCCCAACCAGTGGTCGAGCTGGGTCGCTACCAGCATGATACCGACCGCTAGCACGGAGCCAGGAAGCGCATACCCTAGGCCAGAGAAACTTTGAATAAATCGAAGCCCGTTTGAGTTCGCAAAGAAGCGTGCCGCTACGGCCGTGGATGCAACGAAGACCGATGCGATAGCCGCAATAAAACCAATGAGGAAGGTCTTCCCGAGTAGTGCCGAAAGCTGATTCATATCAAAGTATTCGATTCTCGAAGCCCCCCAGTGAAGCAGCTGAACCACCGGAAGGATGAACGCGACCAAAACAATCGATGAACACCAAGCGACCGCGGAGAGTCGACGACCACCGCTTAGCACTCGACGCTTTGGAGGAATCGCCTGCTCGGAGTATTTTCCTTTTCGCGAAAGTCGCTCGCCTATCACAACCAAGGCAACAAACAGTAACAGTAACGAGGCCAATTGACTGGCCGTTTGTAAACTGTAAAAACCCGACCACGCCTTATAAATGGCCGTCGTTAAAGTGTTGTAGTTGAAGACGGACACCGCGCCGAAATCAGCCAAGGTTTCCATTAGTGCTAACGACACCCCCGCGAATATGGCAGGACGACTCATGGGTAGTACGATGGTGAAAAACGAACGAAGTGGCGACATACCTAACGTTCGCGCCGCCTCCATCGTTCTTAAACCCTGCAATTTAAATGCAGTTCGCGCCAACAAATAGACATACGGATAAAAGACAAGTGACAACACCGCAATCACAAAAAATGGACGGCGCACATCGATTTGAGCCACACCAAAGGTACTCGACCACCATCCCTGCAAGGGTGACCCGAAATCCGTGACTCCAAGCAACACAAACGCAAGGACGTACGCAGGCATCGCCAAGGGCAGCAACATTGCTAACTCGAAGAATCGCCGCCCTGGAAAATCATACGCCGTGACCAGCCACGCACTGGTGACACCTATAAGAGATACGCCGACAGCTACGCCGCCCAATAGCAATAGCGTGTTCGCGACTAACTGAGGAAGTTGCGTTTCCCATAGATGCAACCAAAGCTGGGCGTCAATTGACACCCAGCTGAAGGTAAGCGTTAAAATCGGCGCTGCGACGAGTAAAGCAATCGCTACGCTCGGCAGGCGAATTGCCCACCGTGACCAGACGTGCACTATTGGTAACCAGCCTCATCCATTAGACGAATCGCCTCAGCTTGGCGCTGACCCGCGACCCTCAGGTTAACGTCATCAGCCACGAAATCTCCCCACGCTCGAACTTGATCACTGGCTGGAACATTTGGATTGACTGGGAACTCTTGATTTAGCTCGGCAAACATGTACTGAGCTTCGTCCTGCGACAACCATTCAATAAATTGAAGCGCGAGCTCGGGCTTAGGCGCATACTTTAGTATTCCCGCTCCGGATACATTCACGTGGATGCCACGTTCCCCTTCGCCCTGGTTAGGATAAAAAATTGCCAAAGGTAACTCGGGTGACTCATTTTCTAGGCGACCGAAGTAGTAGGTATTTACTAACGTTACATCACAGGCACCGGCTGCGACCGCTTGCATCGCTTGCGTATCGTTACTGAACGGATCGGCGGCTAAGTTTCTAACCCAACCTTCGACTATTTTCTTGGTGTCTTCGTAACCATGGGCCTCGATCAGCGTCGCGACCAAACTCTGGTTATACACTTTCTTGGCCGTTCGAAGGCAGAGTCGACCGTGCCATTGTTCATCAGCGAGGGCTTCATAAGTCGTTAATTCTTGAGGTGACGTGCGCTCGGTGTTGTAAACCATCACACGCGCTCGTTGCGACAAACCAAACCACAAGTTGTTAGGATCTTGCAAATGCTCCGGAACGTTCATTTCTAGCACATTCGATTCGATGGGTTGTAACAGGTTTTCTTCCGCTGCGTGCCACAAGTTGCCGGCATCAACTGTAATCAACACATCGGCAGGTGACTGCTCACCTTCAGCTTTTAACCGCGCTAGAATAGGACCTTCACCATCGGTGATGTAGCGAACCTCAATACCGGTGTCAGCAGTAAAACGCTCAAACAATGGCTTCACGAGATGCTCTTTTCGACCTGAATAAACGGTCAGAATGTCATCGTCCTGAGAGACGGGCTGATCACATCCAGTCATCGCCGCCACAGCAGCAAGCAATGTCACACGTGCAAAAGTTAGGTTGATCATGTTCTTTAAGACCTCAAAAACGGCGTTGGTGATTAAAACTAGTTAATGATAATGATTCTTATTTATTCTATCGCCCTTGCGACTGTTTAAGCAACCAATCTTTTAACCATTTTGTGCGATTAACGAGGCTTAACCCGAAGTTTCGACCAACAACTGCCGCCGGATGACTGTGACCAAAGAGCCATTTGAAACCCGTCATACTTAAACCGGTGAGTTCGTTATCGATTCGACGCCTGCGTTCGTAACGACTGAGCGGGTTGAACAATCGCACGCCACGCTGACTTTGACGGATAATTTCTTCGACCAGCACTTCCGCATCGCTAAATCCTAAGTTAGCACCCTGACCTGCTAAGGGATGAATCGTGTGGGCTGCATCTCCAACTAGTGCCCACCCTTTTCCAACGTATTGATTGGCGTGGCGTCGAATCAAAGGGAATGCGTAGCGCTTAGTTTCGAGCGACAGATTGCCTAACACGTGCTCGGTCGCCTTGGTTAATGCTTTGGCAAACTCTGCGTCACCTAATGACTCAAGATCAGACGCGACATCCTCATCGGCCGACCAGACCAGAGAAAGTCGATTTTGTTCCTGTCCCTCGAGTGGTAACAGGGCGACAGGCCCAGTTTTAAGGAACACCTGCCTCGCACAACGCTCATGAGCTCTCTCACTGCTCAGGGTAGCGACAATTGCGCGCTGATGATAATTGTGTTCTTGAACCGTAATACCGAGCAGCTGTCGGCAAGTCGACTGGGCGCCGTCTGCCGCCACCAACAATTCCGTGGATATTTGTTTTCCGGAGGACAACTTGATCATTGTCTGCTCTGCAACTGAGATGTTCTCAACCGATTGATTTGCGAGCTGAGTTACGCCGCTGTTTTCAAGTTGCGATAACAACGCACGAAGTATTTCGTCATTCTCTACAATCACTCCGAGCTGCTCGAGATGCCGTTGCGCTGCCGAAAATTCGATACTTGCCGTTCCTTCTCCATCCCACACGTGCATCGACGAATAGGAACAAACACGATCTTTATTAATTGATTGATATGCACCGATTGAACTCAGCCAATCGATGGTTTGCTCTGTCAGAGCGAGAACGCGCGGGTGATACCCTTCAGAAACAGCAGGGGACTCGAGTCGACCTGCGTCAATCAGCGCTATGCGCAGCGAGCAAGCAGAATGTCTTGATAGCGCGAGTGCAATCGAGAGACCAATCACACCACCACCGACCACGACGACATCGAACGTTTCTTCTGTGACCATTAGTAAGACTCTCTCACATCGGATGCTTTCTTTAGAAATGCGTCACTCGCCATCGGCGTAACACCCAATAGGTACATAAGCGACGATCGAATCGGGGTAGAAACGCTGTGACGGACACTAAACGCTTTTACAAGCGAGTGACACGCATCCCAAGTCACTGATTGGTCCGGGGATACGACGTTCGACCACTGCTGTAAGCGACTGACCTCCCCGAGTGCGTCGATACTCTCGAACTGCCGAGCTAACTGATCAATGTCTCGTATACACAGGTTAAGCCCCTGGCCTGCAACTGGATGTAACGTATGCGCCGCATTGCCCATAATGGCAATTCGACGCCGATAGATCTCTTTGGATCGACTCGCGACCAATGGAAATACCGTGCGCTTTCCGACCGACTGGATCGTTCCGACACGACCAACAGCCGCACCCGAGAGCTCGTGGCAAAACGCGTTGCTATCGAGACTCATCACGCGCCTTGCCTCTGCCGGTGACAAACACCAAACCACAGCATAAACGTCATCACCAAGGGGTAACATAGCCAGTGGCATGCCGTCGCTAAACCGTTCTCGCGCGCACCCATGGTGAGGCGCTGCGAGCTTCACATTACACACGATGGCATGTTGCTGAAAGTCGACACATTCAAAGGCGACGCCAAGCCGTGATGCGACTTGTGATCGAGATCCATCGCTAATTAACAATAACTTTGATTGC
>JABXIR010000088.1 GCA_013372965.1 Gammaproteobacteria bacterium | reverse complement strand
CTCTTTTCCTTTTTGGTATCGGCTGCGTTTGTTTACATGGATGTTTACGGAATTGCAGTCGATTACGTCGGTTATCTTTTTGCGTGTAACGTGATGGCCTTAATGGTGTTGACGACGGTGAATGGACGGTATGTCAGCCGAAAAGGTGCGCCGCACATGCTGCGCTGGGGATTGCAAATTCAGTTCGTAGGGGGCGTTTTGTTGGTCCCATCGCTGTTCGGAATTGGCGGCGTCGCGGCCGTGGTCGTTCCGTGTATGATTATTATTGGCGCAACCACCATGGTGGGTTCAAACCTCATGGCGAAAATGCTTGAACGTCACCAAAAGATTGCGGGCACCGCGTCATCGCTTGTGGGCAGCTTCCGTTTTGGGGTTGGCTCGCTGGTGGGCGCAAGCTCAACCATGCTTCCGTTTAGCGTTCAAACGAATATGGTGGCCACCATCGTGTGCTCAGCCGCGGCTTCGATGGTTGCCTATCGATACCATCGTTACTTGCGAAGAAAACTCGGAAACCCGCCCGTAAGTTACTAACCGCCGTGAAATTTAATGACGGAGGTATTCGGCTCACGAGAGGCGTTGTTTCGGTGCAGTTGCCGCTCGTACTCGCCTTGCAGTGCCGTTTGATCTTGCGCGAGCTCTCTAAGATAGCGCCACTGATAGATGCCGGTGTCGTGACCGTCATTGAATCTAAGTTGAATGGCGTAGCGTCCCGCTGGTTCGATTGCCTCTATTTCTACATCACGCTTTCCGGCTGGAAACGTTCGAGATTCATTGCCGTGTCCTCGAGCATCCGCCGAAGGCGAGAACACTCGGAGTAATTCTGCAGACAGTTCGGTGCTGTAATCGGTCCACTCGATCGCAAGCGTATGACGCTTACGATCGTAGTGGATACGCTTGGGGGCGTCAGACATCACAAAATGAAGCGACTAAGGTCTTCGTTGCCACTGAGACCGGCTAGGCGCTCGTTAACGAAGTCAGCAGTGATTTCGACGCTTTGTCCGCTCTTGTCGGCAGCGTCAAAGCAAATCTCTTCAAGAAGATGCTCCATGACCGTTTGCAGGCGTCGTGCGCCGATGTTTTCGGTGCGCTCATTCACTTCCCAGGCGATTTCCGCCAGACGTTTAATTGACGCATCGGCGAAGCTAATGTCGACATCTTCCGTACTTAAAAGGGCGCGGTATTGTTCGACCAGCGATGCCTTAGGTTCGGTTAAAATGCGCTCAAAGTCTTCCGGTGTCAGCGCGCGCAATTCAACGCGAATCGGTAATCGACCCTGAAGCTCAGGAATCATGTCAGACGGTTTGCATAGGTGGAACGCACCTGAGGCAATGAACAAAATGTGGTCGGTTTTGATGGTGCCATACTTCGTGGTAACCGTGCAGCCTTCGATGAGTGGCAATAGGTCGCGCTGAACACCCTCACGCGATACGTCCGCACCGCCGCCCTCGGAGCGCTTAGCCACTTTGTCGATCTCATCAATAAAAACGATGCCGTTTTGCTCTGCCGCTTCGATCGCTTTCACTTTGATCTCTTCGTCGTTGACCAAGCGAGCGGCTTCTTCATCAACCAGTTGTTTCATTGCCTGTTTAACGGTGAGTTTGCGCTTGGTGGTGCGACCTTGCCCCATGTTACTGAACATAGACTGAATTTGGCTGGCCATGTCCTCCATGCCCGGGGGCGTCATAATCTCAACTCCGACAGGCATTTGCGCTAGATCAATCTCGATTTCTTTGTCGTCGAGCTCGCCTTGGCGGAGCTTCTTGCGGAACAACTGACGAGAGGCTGAGTCGCCGGAGCCTGGCTCGGCATGCACACCACGAGCCGGCGGTAGTAACACGTCAAGAATACGATCTTCTGCTGCATCTTCGGCGCGATGCTTCACTTTAGCCATCTCAGTTTCGCGGTAGAGCTTGATTGAGGTCTCTACTAAATCACGAATGATCGATTCAACGTCACGACCTACATAGCCGACTTCGGTGAACTTCGTGGCTTCTACTTTTACGAATGGCGCGTTAGCCAGTTTCGCGAGGCGACGCGCGATTTCCGTTTTACCGACACCCGTAGGGCCGATCATTAGAATGTTCTTCGGGGTAACCTCAGCGCGTAGCGATTCATCCAGTTGCATTCGACGCCAGCGGTTTCGAAGTGCATTAGCAACAGCGCGCTTGGCGGATGCTTGACCAACAATGTGACGATCGAGTTCGTGTACGATTTCTCTTGGGGTCATCTCAGACATATTTAAAACCTTATGCTTTCGAATCGAGCGACTCGATAGTGAAATTGTGATTGGTGTAGATGCAAACGTCGCCGGCAATCGTCAGCGACTTTTCAACGATGTCTTTAGCATCCATTTCGGTGTTGTCGAGCAATGCACGAGCAGCGGATTGGGCAAACGAACCGCCCGAACCAATAGCGATGAGATCGTCTTCAGGCTGAACCACGTCGCCATTACCCGTAATAATCAAGCTGTCGTTCTCATCTGCGACCGCCAAGAGTGCTTCCAGTCGACGCAACATCTTATCGGTTCGCCAGTCTTTTGCGAGTTCGACTGCGGCGCGTACCAAGTGGCCTTGATGCAGCTCGAGCTTGGCTTCAAAGCGCTCAAATAGGGTAAACGCGTCGGCGGTACCTCCAGCAAAGCCAGCAATAACCTTACCGTTGTATAAACGACGTACCTTGCGCGCGTTACCTTTCATGATGGTGTTGCCGAGGGTGACTTGACCGTCACCGCCAATGACAACCTTGCCGTTGCGTCGAACGGATAGGATGGTTGTGCCGCGGTATTGTTCCACTCTATTAACCTCTAACTTTTTATGTTCGTTACAGTATAGGGTGGGGACGAAAATTTGACTTTCAAGTGTATGGCGAGAAATGAACCAGCGTCGGATAGGACGAATTCGTGAAATGATGCGATGATAACAAAGCCGTTAACTCGACGGCCTTTAGAAGCAGGGCCGCGATTGACAACAATTTTCTGCCTGCTTAAAGTGATGCGAACCTTAACGTTGCGGGCCGTTAGAATGCATCCTTCATTTTTTCAACTTATTATATTACTCCCATTCTTTTTGTTGTTCGGTTCGATTATACCGGCGACACTAGCCTACATGGTGGCCAGAAAGAAGGGCCGTTCGATGGTAGGTTGTGCAGTGGTTGCATTCCTACTCGGTTTGACGATGTTTTTAGGCTGGTTCTATTTAGCTATACTCGCAGTGTACCCGCCCTCAAGGGAAGCTCAGGTAAGCTAGGAGATCGTGGTACACTCATCAAGCATTCTTGGCTCTCGAGTCACCACCCATGCGATCGGAGAGATCTTATGAAAAGCACATTGCTCATCCTCTTAGCCCTGTTGTGTCCAATGGCTTATGCTGAAGACGATCGAAGTCATCAACTTGAGTCGGAGGTGATGGAAACCGTCAATCTTTTCCTACATTCCATTAATACCGGTGATGTCGCCTTAATGGCCGAGATAAGTCGACCTGATGCAATGAACTTTATCCGAGTGCAAGCCGATGACGGCTCGTTTTTCACAAGAGCTAGGCCGCAATCTTATTTTCTGCAAGAGAGTGATGACGTCCGTGAAGTCACCGAACGAATTTGGCATCCAACGATTATGGTCGATGAGCAAGTTGCTGTTGTTTGGGCGCATTACGATTTCTATATAGAGGGCGAGTTTTCTCACTGCGGAATCGATGTATTCAATCTGCTAAACGACGATGGTCAGTGGAAGATCGCCAATGCGACTTGGACCGTTGTTAGGCATGGCTGTGAGCCGTCTCCGCTCGGCGAGATTTCAGAATAATTAACCTGGTCGCCAAACTAATCGCACGTTTTTGTGGGACTGGGGCGATATCAGGTTCAATTGTTGGTGACCTCAAACATAGCCGGTCTAAGTAAGTTTTGGAGAGCTAGACGAGTCACTATGATAGATATTGAGCAGGTCTGTTCGTCAAAACCCGGTACTTGTCATTGCAACGATAGGCCTAAATGTCCAGTAGCTAACTGATGACATTGGCATTGGCTAGCCATTTTGCAAAACGGGTGTTAGCTTAATGAAAGAAGTTTGCGCTTGGTTAGGGTACTGGCGAGACGAGCAGGCTTTTGATTAGCTACTCGCTTAATGAAAATGG
>JABXIR010000022.1 GCA_013372965.1 Gammaproteobacteria bacterium | reverse complement strand
CTCCTTATTAGATTGTTATAAATAGTGTGATTAACTTCACACAAAAGGATTGCCAACACAACAATTTACTAGTCATGTTTCCATACGATCGGGAAACGACATATTCCTAAGCGAAGTCAGCGCACCATATTTCCTAAGCGTAATGAGCGCAGCGAATGGAGTCGCAAGGATCTCGACACGATTATCGTGATCTAAACCACCATCACGCCCTGCCTTCTCGAGATCCCCGACGACTCGGCGCAAGCGCCTCACTAGAAAAACCCCAAAAAAAGAACAAAAAAAAGGCCCACAAGGGACCAAAGCTTACGTCAGAGAGATAACTACAGGCACCACATTCCATTTGGGGGGAGTCGCTTTCCTTAGCATTACCTGTAAAACAAAATAAGAGAGAAAGCTTGAAGATTCATCCGATTCAATCTCCAAGCTTAAATAAGCGTACTAATACGTCGTGTATTAGTTGGGCAATCCTTGCCCGAAGTCGCTCAACCCGCAATCCTTTGCTACTACATCTATTGCAATTGCCGTGCCAACTTCTCATAAAATCCCTCAAGCCTTTATAAAACCTAGCTTAAGAGCATATTCGGGTACCTTCATTAAACCGTCACCTTGTGACAAATATGTGTTTTTGACAGATCCGATTTGGTTTTGTCACATATCTATAGTGCTTTTAGTCATGTTTTTCTGTATCAAAAAGTCGCTTAACCGCTACAATAGCCGCATGAATATCGTACTCATCCATCCTAGTGACTTTCTTAGCCCATCGACGGTGGTGCTTCGCGATCATCGTGCACAACATTTAAAGCAAGTGGTAAAGGTCACTGTGGGTGACACCGTTCGTGTCGGCCTTATAAACGAACTTATGGGTGAAGGCATTGTTCAATCGACGGGTGACGAGCTAATTTTAGAGGTAAATATTTGCGATGCCCCCCCTGCTCCATTGCCATTAACACTGCTACTGGCGATGCCACGCCCCAAAATGCTAAAGCGTACTCTTCAGTCGGTCGTAGCAATGGGAGTGAAAGAGATTTACCTCATTAATAGTTATCGTGTTGAGAAAAGCTTCTGGCAAAGTCCTGTGCTAAGCGATCAAGGTTTACTCGAACAAAGCTACTTAGGATTAGAACAAGCCCGCGATACCGTATTACCGAATATCTATCTACGAAAGCGGTTTAAGCCCTTCGTGGAAGATGAACTCCCGGAGATTATCCAGGGTACTCAGGCGATTGTGGCCCACCCAATCGCAGAACAAAGTATTCCAACCCCTCTTAATCAACCTTGTACATTAGCAGTCGGTCCAGAAGGCGGATTTATCCCCTATGAAGTCGACAAGCTAAATGAAGCAGGATTTACCTCGATGCATATGGGATCACGGATTCTGCGCGTCGAAACGGCTGTGCCTGCGCTTCTAGCCTCTCTCTACAGTTTTTAATTTCCTCCACCTAACGAGCGGAGTCGCCAAGATCTGGATACGAACATCGTGATCCTTTTCTAACAACGTGTACTCATTCTAGCGGCCACTCCCCCTTACCTTGACACCTCATGACTCGTACTACGCGCTCGCTGAGAAATAAAAATTTGCATATCGTAAATTTTACTGTATAAATATACATACTGTATAAACAAACAGTATTTGGAGAAACCTATGAATGCCCAGCTAAAATCATTGCTCGATACTCGTAACGACCTTTGGTGTGCTAAGCGAAACACCGCTATTCAAAGTATTGCAACAGTAAGCACCAATCATCAGTCGCTCAATCAAGCACTGCTCAATGGGGGTTGGCCATTATCTGTTTCCACAGAAATACTCTGCAATCAGGTAGGCATCGGCGAAGTCTCCATACTACTACCTACACTCGCTAACCTTAGTCAGCAAGAAAAGTGGATTGCCCTAATCGCTCCACCTCACACACCGTACTCCCCTGCTCTAGAACAAGCGGGTATCGATACGTCAAAGATCCTAATGATTCATCCACGTAACGAAAAAGAGTTACTCTGGGCAACCGAACAAGCACTCAAAACAGGTACTTGTAGCGCCGTTATCTCTTGGTTCGGTAACCGCGAGATCAAGCACAAAGATCTGCTTCGCTTACAACATGCAGCCAAAAACAGCGACTGTTTGCACATTCAGTTCCGCGCAACCGAGTTTAGCGAACAACCTTCTCCAGCTCAGTTACGCGTCACTCTTTCATCTAGCGATAACGACCTCATGGTAAACGTGGTTAAACAACGTGGTTTTAACAATGGTCAGGCAGTTGCTGTTCCACGATCGACGCTACTGCTAACGCAGCAACCCAAAGTCATAGAGCTTCGTACTCCTAAACAAAAATCGAAGCGAGGCAGTATGCCGTCTCAACAAAGTGCTGACATTAACCAACATCTTACTTGGCAATAAATGAGTTATGTTGTGGTTGTGTTTGTACTTTCCTCGAATGGCGGTCGAGGCATTTTCAACTTCAAAACTTACTGCCATTGCTGTAACAGATAAAAATCGTATCCATACGGCAAATACCGCAGCATCTAAACATGGAATTGAACCCGAGCAGTCTCTCGTGACTGCCTGGGCACTTTGTGAAGATCTAAAGCTCCACCCAAGAGATATTCAAAAAGAAGTGTCGTTAATCAATAAATTGGCGAGTCATTGCTTAACATACACCCCCTATCTTTGCATTCCGAGCCAAAACCAAGTGTTACTAAACCTATCTGGCTGTTTAACAGTGCATGGAGGTTGGTCTAATCTACTCGACGCCATGCAACGCGATGAGTTACTCACTCCACTCACGTATCATCTGGGTGTAGGCTACACTCCCGAATCTGCTACGTTATTAAGTCAGCTCACTAGCGAAAACAGCACCCAGTACGTTGAACAAGGCCAAGTGCAAACCGCTGAGATTAACCGTCTGCTCGCCCAATACCCAATCGATCAGCTCAACATCGATTCTAAAATTAAAATGCGATTAACCAATGTCGGCGTCACCAACCTAGGCTCCGCAAAGCAACTCCCATCTCACGCATTAGGGCGTCGCCAAGGCTTCGCCTTTAGTCAATATCTAAGCCAAATTTATGGCTACGCATCAGATGTTCGACGCTATTACACGCAAGCCGTCGAGTTCTACGAGTCAAGCTACAGTCTGCAAGAATCCTGTAAGGTCCCTGAATTAGAACCCGCTATTCGGCATCAACTTAAGTTGCTGAGTCAGTTCTTAATTCAACACCAAATGCACGCCTTAGAGCTTCGTTGGTGTTTTAAGCACGACAAAGGCTATCAGCATCGTCTTTTTGTGGGTGTCGAATCCGCCGGAAATCAGCTCGAAAGTCACATAAAACTCAGCTTACTAGCACTCGAAAAATCGCCATTAAAGCAAGGGATCAATGAGCTGAGTCTGCGCTCGGTACATAGGCCAATACGTCAGTTGTGCTCTGAAGACCTATTCCCCGACACCACTCAGAAGAGACTCGATGAATCACTGATCGATATTCTTAAAGCTCGGTTGAGCAATCATCAAGTGAGTAAAATTCGGCAAATTTCAGGGCACCGCCCCGAGTCACTACAGTCTGAATTTAAACTACCCGAATCTCACCAGGGCCTACGACCCAGCTGGTTATTAAAATGCCCAAGACAAATTTTTAAGCATCAGCAGTGTTTTAGCTACAACGACCAAACCCTCAGTTTGGTACAGGGCCCAGAGCGCATCGATAGTGAATGGTGGGGCGTGCGTAGCCAACGCGATTACTTTATTGCGAGATCTAATCACGGAGAAACCTATTGGATCTATAACGACCTAAATCACGGTCGGTGGTTTATTCATGGCATATTTGGATAGTTCTCAACATGCAGTACGCAGAGCTCATTTGTGCATCAAATTACAGTTTTTTGGCCGCCGCCTCTCAGCCTGAAGAACTCGTGGCTCGGGCCGACGAGTTAGGTTACGACGCCATTGCGATCACAGACGAATGTTCGCTGGCAGGTGTCGTTAAAGCACATGTAGAAGCGAAAGACCGAGACATCGAACTGATTATTGGTAGTCGATTTAAAATTAACTGCGGCGAACACGGTGTACTCGACCTAGTATTACTCGCGCCCTGTCGAGACGCCTATGCACAAATCTCTACGCTTATTACAAAAGCTCGGCGTCGAAGTGGCAAAGGTCATTACACGCTCACAGTAAACGACCTAGAGTTTGGCTTAAAACAATGTTTAGCCATTTGGCTTGTTCCTACAGTAACCCAATACACTTACCAGCTTGCCCCATCACTCATCAAGGCGTTTCCTAAAGGCGTTTGGATTGCCTTTAGTCACCACCTCTGCGCTCAGCCCTACGAACACTATCAACAGTTATGTGAGCTAGCCGATTGCTACCAACTCCCTATAGTCGCCAGCAATAATGTTGTCATTCATCACCCAGAACGACAGCCGCTGTATGACGTAATGCAAGCCATTCGGCTTGGATGCAGTATCGAATCACTCGGTCTCAATGCCCTACCGAATCGAGAGGCGACATTTCAACCTTTAAGCGAACTCGAGCTCCGCTACCCAAGCGCATTAATCGAAGAGTCCATTGCCATCGCTAATCAATGTCACTTTTCTCTCGATGAACTTCGTTATAACTACCCAGACGAAGTGGTTCCTTCGGGTCATACGCCATCAGAGTGGCTTCGCAGCTTGGTAGAACAAGGCATCCAGTCCCGCTGGCCCGAGGGACCTAGTGTGAAGGTCCTCAAACAAATCGATTACGAACTCGAAGTCATCAAAGAGCTTCGTTACGAACACTATTTTCTAACGGTGCACGACTTAGTTCAATTTGCTCGAGCCGAAGGAATTTTGTGCCAGGGTCGAGGATCGGCTGCGAACTCAGCCGTGTGTTACTGCCTATTTATTACTGAGGTCGACCCCAACCAATCCGATTTATTGTTCGAACGTTTCATCTCCAAAGAACGTAACGAGCCTCCAGACATCGACGTTGACTTCGAGCATCACCGACGTGAAGAGGTCATCCAATATATCTATAAGAAATATGGCCGTGAACGTGCTGCTCTAGCAGCAACTGTCGTCACCTATCGCCCTAGAAGCGCGATTCGAGATGTCGGCAAAGCACTGGGACTCGATTCAATTCTGGTTGATAAACTCGCCAAGAGTCTCGCGTGGTGGGACCGATCAGGCGACCTAGAGAGTCGGCTTGCCGAAGCGAATTTATCAAAGCACTCACCTATTACGCGTCACTATGCAACGTTGATTCGGGAAATTCTCGGCATGCCTCGTCATCTATCACAGCATGTCGGAGGCTTTATCATTACTCAAAGCCCAGTCAGCTCACTCGTGCCCATCGAAAATGCCGCGATGCCGGATCGAACCATTATTCAATGGGATAAAGATGACATTGAAGCGTTGGGGTTGTTGAAAATCGACGTATTAGCCTTAGGTATGCTCAGTGCGATTCGCAAGTCGCTCAATTATGTTCAGCAATACGACCCCACGATTCGCCATCTTCAAGACATTCCCAGCGAATGCAAGAAGACCTACGCCATGCTCTCTCGTGGTGATAGCATCGGTGTTTTCCAAGTCGAGTCGAGAGCACAAATGAACATGCTGCCTCGATTGCAACCGAGCACCTTTTACGATCTCGTCATCGAAGTCGCTATCGTTCGACCCGGTCCGATCCAAGGCGATATGGTGCACCCCTATCTTCGTCGTCGGCAAGGCATAGAACCCGTTAGCTATCCAAACGATGAAGTGAAGTCTGTACTCGAACGCACACTCGGTGTGCCCATCTTTCAAGAGCAAGTGATCAAACTGGCCATGGTCGCTGCTGGTTTTACGGGCGGTCAGGCCGATCAACTTCGACGCGCGATGGCGAGCTGGCGAAAGAACGGTCAACTGATGCAGTTTCGCGAGCCGGTCATCAACGGCATGCTCGAACGAGGACACAGCCTGGATTTTGCAGAACGCTTATTCAAACAAATGCAGGGCTTTGGTGATTATGGTTTCCCCGAGTCTCACGCGGCAAGTTTTGCCCTGCTTGTCTATTTCTCCGCTTGGTTAAAGTGTCATCATCCTGCTGCGTTTTACTGCGGGTTATTAAACAGCCAGCCGATGGGTTTCTACTCTGCATCACAACTCATTCAAGATGCTCAGCGCCACCAAGTACCGGTCAATTCGATTGACATTAATCGCAGCGAATGGGACTACACACTCGAGTATCAGAATGCTCAAAGTACCAAGGCGCTCCGAATCGGTTTCCGCCAAGTTAAAGGGCTAAAACGAGACTGTATTGAACATCTGATTCAACTGAGGAACATCGCACCATTTAGCAGTGCTAGCGATTTAGTTACCCGTTCTAAGCTACCTAGAGATCAAGTCGATCACCTAATCTCAAGCGGTGCCTTCGAACCGCTCGATGGGCATAGACGCCGAAGTCACTGGCATGTTCAGGGCGTGCAAGAGAAGGTACTTAACCAAGATAATATCGATGATAGTTTGGTAGAACTGACTTCGCCCGAACCTTGGGACGACCTAAAACAAGACTTTCAGCGAACTGGACTAACACTTCGTCAGCACCCACTCGCGTTACTGCAATCTATCGATATCATCAGAGCCTGTAGCTCCGCACTGCAAACACAATCGCTAGGTCACGGGCGTTGGGTTCAAATAGCGGGCATCGTGACCTGTCGCCAACGCCCGAGTACGGCCTCTGGACTGCTCTTTTTAACGCTAGAAGATCACACCGGTAATCATAATGTGATTGTTGATCAAGCCGTTCAAAAACGCTGTCGAAAAGCGTTACTGTCGGGCTCGCTGCTTCATGTTAAGGGGGTGATTGAGCGAGCGGAGCCCCCAGCAATTAACTTAGAGGCACCGCCTTCGGTCATTCATGTAAAAGCGGGTCAAGTGCACGATATTTCGCAGTTAATTCCTAGCGAACACCGTTCTAGAGACTTTCATTAAAGCTGAATCGCCTTAATTTCAATGAATTCGTGAAGCGCCTGAGCCCCCCACTCGCGGCCATTACCCGATTGTTTATAACCGCCGAATGGCGCCTCAAGATTGTACTCGCCACCGTTAACGTAAACTTGCCCTGCTCTAATTTTACGCGCAATGGCCAAGCCGTCGTCTTTCGATGCGGCCCAAACCGCCGAACTAAGGCCATACGGCGTATCGTTTGCTATACGAATACCTTCCTCAAGTGAATCATACGGGAGTATGCACATCACGGGCCCGAATATTTCCTCGCGAGCGATGCGCATCTCATTACTGACATTGGTAAACACGGTTGGGCGAACGTAATACCCCTGCGATAACCCTTCTGGATGACCTAAACCACCCGTGAGCAGTGTGGCCCCCTCCTCGATACCAATCTTCAAGTAGGCTTGAACGGTATCACGCTGGCGAGCGGAAGACATCGGTCCCACAAACGTGTCATCAGACAGCGGGTCACCCACAACCAACGCCTCAACGGAGGCCTTCACAATCGCATTCGTCTCATCGAGACGCGAACGAGGAACCAACATACGGGTAAGCGCCGTGCACGTTTGTCCGGTATTGAACATGACATCCTCAACAACGTAATTCACCGCTGCTGCTAGAGCATCTGAATCAACGTCTTCGGTGATCAGCATCGGAGACTTACCGCCCAGTTCTTGGCATACTCGCTTAACCGTTGGTGCGGCAAGCTCGGCAATACGCGTACCTGCGCGAGTCGAACCGGTAAACGACACCATATCGACCTCAGGGTGAACACACATCGCTTCACCAACCACTGGGCCCAAACCACTCACTAAGTTGAATACCCCGGCAGGTAAGCCTGCGTCGTGGATCACCTCAGCCAAGATAAAGGCATTAATAGGTGTAATTTCACTCGGTTTTACGACCATAGTGCAACCAGCGGCAAGTGCCGGTGCAACCTTACCCACAATTTGAAACAACGGGTAATTCCAAGGGTTTATAAAAGAGCAGACGCCAACCGCTTCACGGACCACCATCGAATTATGGATATGTTCGACCTGATCCATTAACGACGCATAATCCGCATACAGGTTAAAACCCTCGACTGGCTCTTGCGCTTGAACCGACTTCGCATACTGAAGTGGTGAACCCAGCTCGTTAGAAATGGCCAGCGCAACCTCGTCAACACGTGCCTGAAGTCCATTAGCAATCTTGCGTAGATAGTCGGCGCGAACCGAACTTGGGGTAGACGACCAAGAATCAAATGCTTCACGCGCCGCCTGAACCGCACGATCAACGTCTTCTACGGTACCCTCAATCACCTCTGCTACCACGGCTTCCGTGGCGGGATTGATCACTTGACCAAACTGGCTACCCGTCGATTTAACCCACTCACCATTAATATAAAAAGAATCGTACTGCTTCACTTTAAACTCCATAGGAGACCACGGCATAATAACCGTAAATCAACACTGTATAACGGCCAGCCTTTGCAATAATCACAAGTACGACCGTCCAAAATATGGGGGCTTTAAACCAACCTGCCAACGCAGGAAAAAAATCGCCAATGCCGGGCATCCAAGACAACAACAGCGTATACAAACCGTATTTTTGGTACCACAGCTCTGCACGCTTCGAATTGTTCTTCCATTTAAAGAACCGACCTGCTCGAGCTAACCGTGCCACACCGTACATCGCCATCGCACCTAAGCTGTTACCCAAAGTCGCTACGAGTCCGTAGATCAATGGGTCTGCGCCTCTCTCTAAGGCGGCAATAAGTAGTGCCTCCGACGCGAAGGGAAACACGGTAGCAGATAAGAAAGCGGCAAAAAATAATGTAATTAACATAAACTAAAAAAGGCCGCTATTAACGAGCGGCCTCTCCAAAAACGTTGCGGAGCTTACGCTGGCACCACGTCTTCCGCCATAGGACCCTTCTGGCCATCGACAACTTTCAAAGTAACCGTTTGACCTTCCTCTAGGGATTTACGACCCTCTCCTTGAATCGAGCTGTAGTGTACAAACACGTCACGCTCACCCTCACGAGAGATAAAACCAAAACCTTTTTCATCGTTGAACCATTTAACGGTGCCAACTACTTGCTCGGACATAATGTTTCCTTTTTCTTACTAAATTGCCAACCTTGGCGTACTACGTAACGAGAGATAACTCGCGGTTAAACAATTACAAGTACTCACACTCGTAATTAAATCTAGCCTAACCAATAGTTTTAAAAAAAACTACCTCGTTGAGGAAATCTTAGTCCCTATTTTGAGTTAAAATACCCTGAGCAATGCCTGTGGAACGCGGGTATCTTTGACTACACCGAATAATTGATAACGGTATAATTATGACACCGATCGAACAAACACAAGCGTGGGTTAACGACATCGTTATCGAACTAAACTTTTGTCCCTTTGCACGTCGCGAAGTCGTCAAAAATCGAGTGCGATACCAAGCGCTTGCGCTCACAACATTGACCGAACTTTACGACGTGCTACATCGTGAATTGAGCCATCTTGATCATCAGCCCAACACTGAAACCACCCTGATCGTGTTTCCCGAAGGCTGCGAAGACTTTCAAGAGTTTTTATTTGTCATCGAGGAAGCCAATTTATATCTGCAACGCGAGGGCTATGAAGGCGTGTATCAGCTAGCCCACTTCCACCCTGAATACCAGTTCGAAGGTGACGCTCTCGATGCTGCATCTAACTATACCAACCGCGCGCCTTTCCCTACGTTACACCTCATACGCGAAGCATCGCTTCAAGCGGTACTCAACGACCGTGAAGATTCAGACGACATCGTCGAGCGAAACATAAAAAAAGCCGAACAACTGGGTTCGGCTTTCTTCGCGGCTAAGTTAGCCGAATACAAACGCTAACGCTTAGGGCATTCGTATTGCGCCGTCGAGGCGCATCGTCTCACCGTTTAACAAAGTATTCGTGATCGCAAAGCACACCGCATCCGCGAACTCACTTGGTTTGCCTAAACGCTTAGGGAATTGTGTTACCGCTAACAGTGGTGCGAGCACTTTCTCATCAGCGTTCATCAGCATCGGTGTGGCCATAATTCCCGGTGCAATGGTGTTAACGCGAATACCAAAACTCGCCAAATCGCGCGCTGCCGGCAGTGTCATCGACACAATACCGCCTTTGCTTGCTGCGTAGGCGATTTGGCCTTTTTGACCGTCGTAGGCCGCAATGCTCGCGGTATTGATGATGACACCGCGCTCTTCATCATCGGTAAGGTCATTGTCGGCCATATCGGCCGCAACCAGGCGCATCGTGTTGACTGTACCCGTCAGATTAATATCGATCACCTTCTTGAAGGCATCGAGTGGATAGGCGCCAGAACGTCCGACGAGTTTTCCTGCACCGATGATCCCAGCGCAGTTAACTAAGCCCCGAATTTGTCCCTTCCAACGCTTTGCTTCCTCGATTGCGCTTTGGATGGAATCCTCATCGCAGACATCGCACACCACCGTCAATACTTGCTCTGGGTGGGCTTGCTGTAACGCGTTGAGCTCGATGTCATTCAAGTCGAGCGCTACCACAAACGCGTGACGCTGAACCAGTGCATCAACGACCGAACGTCCGAGGCCGGACGCACCGCCCGTTACCAAGAATAATTGGTTTTCAAGCTTCATGCGCTTACCCTCTCGATGAGCGTGGCATTCGCCGTGCCGCCACTTTCACAAATTGCGACAAGACCATAGCGTGCCTGACGGTATTCAAGCTCATTAATGAGCGTCGCGACCAGTTTCGTCCCCGTTGCACCCAATGGATGACCAAGGGCAACACCACCACCATTCACATTAAGCTTTTGTGGATCCGCGTTGAGTTCCTTGAGCCAGATGAGTGGCACGGGCGCGAACGCCTCATTGACTTCGTACAGATCGATGTCATCAATACTCATACCCGCGCGCTCGAGTAGCTTGTGGGTTGCAGCGATCGGCCCCGTTAACATCTTAACTGGATCATCGCCGGCGAGTGCCATCGTATGAATGACGGCACGAGGTTTAAGGTTGTACTTCTTCAACGCCGTCTCGCTCACGATCAGTAGCGCCGAAGCACCGTCGGTAATTTGTGAGGCGTTACCTGCCGTAATGGCGCCATCACTGATCGGTTTGAGTTGGCTAAGGCCCTCTACCGTACAGGCGTCACGAATACCTTCATCACGCGTGAGCACGTCGTTGAGCACCTCACTGAACACGGGCACAATCTCACGATCAAAGGCACCGCGATCACGCGCCGCGATCGCCCGCTGATGAGACTGATAACTGAACTCGTCGATTTCCTCTCGGGTTAAACCCCACTGATCGACGATCAGCTCGGCACCGATGGTTTGGTGAAACCAAGTGACGCCGTAATTCTCTTCGATCCCTTTACTTGCATAAGGCTGGCCATGACCCGCGGCTTTCGCGTCGGCGACATTTGAGCCAATTGTAACCACCGACATCATCTCTATACCGCCGGCGATGACCATGTCTTGCGTACCCGACATAATCGCTTGCGCAGCAAAATGCATCGCCTGTTGGCTGCTACCACACTGCCGATCAACCGTCACTGCAGGTACCGATTCAGGGATGCGCTTGGAGGCTAATACACTGTTACGAGCAACGTTGTTCGCCTGTGCGCCTGATTGAGTGACGCAGCCAAAAATGACGTCATCAAGATCTGCCGCTGGAATGCCCGTGCGCTCGACCAGCGCATCGAGGACTAATGCGCCGAGATCCGCTGGATGATATTGAGACAAAGCGCCATTGCGTTTGCCGCCTGGAGTTCGAATCGCATCGACTATATAAGCTTTCGCCATAATCATTTCCTTACGCATAATTTCTTTATATTATTTTGCGATAAATAATATATTCATGCGCAGTTAAAGTAAATTAGGCATAAATCTCGCTAGTCGTCAGATTCTAACTCCATCCAACGCTCAAGATAGCCCTCAAGTTGTTCTTGCAGTTCACTAAGACGCGCGTAGATTGGCTCTGATTCGCTGTGAGGCTTCGAAAAAAACGACGGATCGGCGATTTCGGCCTCTAGCGCAGCGATGTCATTTTCGGCTGCTTCAATCTGACCCGGCAAAGCCTCGAGTTCACGCTGATCCTTAAAGCTTAGCTTTTTCTTCTTAGGGGCCGCAGTCGATGCGGGCTTCGCTGCAGGCTTTGAGTTCACCGTCGGCGCAACCTCAAGCTTCGCTTTAGCCGACGCTTTGATCGAGTCGAAACGACCGCCTTGACGAATCCAATCGTCGTAACCGCCAACGTACTCTCTTACCTTACCGCTACCATCGAGCCACATGGTCGACGTGACAACGTTGTTCATAAACTCACGATCGTGAGACACCAGCAACACCGTACCTTCAAAGTCGAGCAAGATCTCCTCAAGCAGTTCAAGGGTTTCCATATCGAGGTCGTTGGTCGGTTCATCGAGGACCAGTAAATTAGCGGGCTTTGAGAAGATCTTCGCTAAAATTGCACGATTCTGCTCACCGCCACTGAGTGATTCGATTGGCTGACGCAGTCGATCAGGGGTAAATAAGAAATCCTGTAAGTAACTAATGCCGTGTCGCTGCTTCCCATCGATTTCGATGAAATCACGACCGTCACAAATATTCTCGAGTAAGGTCTTTGAAGGGTCGAGGTTGCCCCGCGTTTGATCGAAATAAGCGATATTGAGCTTCGTACCCAGCTTGATATTGCCCGACGTTGGTTCAAGCATTCCGAGTATCGCCTTGATCAGTGTCGTTTTACCCGCGCCATTCGCGCCGATAATACCTATCTTATCGCCGCGAAGAATCTTGGTAGAGAAATCATCGATAATGCGACGGTTTCCATATTCAACCGTGACATGCTCGAGCTCCGAGACGATCTTTCCTGATTGATCCGACGACTCCACAGAGAAACTCGCATCTCCGCTGCGCTCCCGTCGACCCGCACGCTCATCACGCATCGCCTTTAAGGCACGGACACGCCCCTCATTGCGGGTACGTCGTGCCTTGATGCCCTGACGGATCCACACTTCCTCTTGAGCTAACCGCTTATCGAACAATGCATTTGCCGACTCTTCGGCCTTCAGCAAATGTTCTTTGTGCTTGAGGAAACCTTGATAGTCGCCTGTCCATTCGATTAGGTTGCCGCGATCAATCTCGATAATCTGTGTTGCGATGGATTGCAAAAACGCGCGATCGTGCGTGACCACCAATATTGCACCACGAAAAGCCTTGAGTTGTTCTTCAAGCCAGGCAATCGTTGGAAGATCGAGATGGTTGGTCGGCTCGTCGAGGATAAGCAAGTCGGGCTCGGTAACGAACGCGCGCGCCAAACCGACGCGACGACGCCACCCACCGGACAACGATGACATCTTGGCGTTACCGTCTAACCCCAAGTCGCTCAACGTACGCTCTACTCGCTGGTTCAGAGTCCAGCCGTCTTTGGCTTCAATTTGTGTTTGCAACCGACCTAATTCATCGAGGTCGACATCGCTTTGATGAGACAGTTCGAAAAATCTCGCGAGCAACTCACCCAATGGTTCAAGACCATTGGCAACATATTGATAGACACTTTGTTCGTTGCCCGGGGGCAACTCTTGCGACAAGCTTGCCACACGAACGCCTGGACGAATCCAAAGTTCGCCAGAGTCGAGCGCCTGCTCTGTCTGAATCACTCGAAGAAACGTTGACTTACCCGCTCCATTTCGTCCCAATAAACCAATTTTTTGACCCGCTTCGATGCTAACATTCGCACCATCGAGTAGCACATGCGTACCGAATGCCAGATGGGCGTCCGATAAGGTAAGTAGCGGCATTAATTACTCCTGCCTTGAGAAAACTGTGAATCGAGAAACTGCTTCACTTCTCGTTGCGCCGAAACGTCGGCATCTTCATTATAGTGGTCGGTCCACTCTTCGGTGTTTAAAACATCGAATCCGTGTTCTGCGCCAGGGTAAACAACGTGACGGATAACGGTCGTTAAAGCATTACGATTAAACAACTCAAGACACGGCGTCACTGCAGTAATTGAGTCGAGTTCACCTAAGAGCGAAAGTAACGGGGTATTGCGTTTCCAGCTTGCCGCGGCCCGGTTGGGCCACTCGCAGAACGGATAATACGCGACAACCGCTGAAGGTGCACCCACCATCGATTCGTATTCGTCCCACGAATCAGAATACGTTTCGAGTGCAGCCCAAGCACCGTGAGAAAAGCCAACAACCGCGTATCGTGATGTGTCTGCCAACGGATTGTTCGACACGATCTCGAGGGCCGCAGCCAAGTCGATCAACCGTTGACCCGCCCACAACTGAGTGCCCTCGCAAACGCGCTTCGGATCGACGTCACGCGCCCCAAAACTATCGATGGCAACGGCAAAATAGCCCCACTGGCTATAACGCTCAAGGCGCTGCTCGCGCAGCCAAGGTTTTTGCCCGCCACAGCCATGCATTAAGAACACCACGGGTCGAGGCTCTTCCCCTAAGACACGTGTATAGACATGCGGCTCAAGCTGAACCGTCCAATCAGTTAACATTGGTTCGTCTACAAAGATCACATCGCGAAGCCAAAAGATCGTCACTAAGGTCAGCGCAACCAAGATGCCGGCCGTAAACTGCAGAAACTTCTTCATGAGTCGAAATCACCCTTAAACCGAGTTTCCAT
>JABXIR010000136.1 GCA_013372965.1 Gammaproteobacteria bacterium | reverse complement strand
GTTCTGTTGTTGCCCCTGGACTAAATCATTCCAACTGGGTTGAGTCTCGAGCCGAACACGAATCGCGGCATCATTTGGGTCGATTTGATGTTGACGGTTCAGACAGTACCCTTGCTCCGTCCCACCGCGAGACACGATCTCTTTTCGGGTGCAATTGCAGTAATACACGTTTGGAAGAGTGATGAGTTGTTCGAGGCTGCGTTGATAGCGGTCGAGATGTTGCGATTGATAACTGATCGAATCGGGGACTAAGCCGTGAGACTGCAGTTGTTCGATAATGACTTCACTCGCGCCCGGCTGGCAGCGAGGTGGATCGAGATCTTCGATCCGCAAGTGCCAGTGACCTTGGTTCGCTTTTGCATCGGCGTAGCTAGCGAGTGCACAGCAGAGTGAACCGAAGTGAAGTGGACCTGTAGGAGAAGGAGCAAAACGCCCGATATACATGGGAATACAAAAAGACTGGCCGAGGCCAGTCTTTTAAATCCGTGTTACGCCATCTGGCGTTCTTTGATTTCATCGAGTGTTTTGCAGTCGATGCAAAGCGTGGCCGTTGGGCGCGCTTCGAGTCGACGAACGCCGATTTCAACACCACAGGTGTCGCAAAATCCGTATTCGTCTTTTTCGATTAGATCGAGTGTCGAGTCGATCTTTTTAATGAGCTTACGCTCACGATCGCGAGTACGTAACTCTAGACTGAACTCTTCTTCCTGAGTTGCTCGGTCGGCTGGATCTGGGAAATTGGCAGCTTCATCGCGCATGTGTGAAACGGTGCGATCGACTTCTTCCATTAACTCGCGTTTCCATGCAAGTAAAAGTTCAGTGAAGTGCTCGCGCTGCTTTTCGTTCATGTACTCTTCGCCTTTCTTTTCTACGTAAGGCGCAACACCGTGTGATGAGAATGAACTTTCGTTAGCCATTGTGACAACCCTCGTTAGCTTGTCGCTGTCGGTAATACTTACCTTAGGTAGGCAAGTACATCTTAAAATTGGGTGCGGAAAATAGCACACTTTTTAACTGCGTAGTATTATTTTTTTGCAGTAAAAATACCTAATTCAAGTACCGGTCAGTGATGTTGTTATAGTTGTCTCTTTTTTACTGTGTGTTTCGTTGGAATGCAAGTTTGAACGACTGAAAGGCGAGTTAATCCAGACAGAATGATTCATTATCAATCAAAGTTAGAACCCGTCACGTTAAAGCGTCGCTACAAGCGGTTCTTGGCAGATGTTATTGACGCGAGCGGCAAGGAGTTTACGGTGCATTGTCCTAATACGGGCGCGATGACCGGTTGCGGTGCCGCGGGTGATCGTATCTGGCTGAGTCGCTCGGGCAATCCTAAGCGAAAATATGCGCATACTTGGGAACTCACAGAAAACCGCTTGGGTGATTTGATCTGTGTTAATACACAGCAAGCTAATCGGTTGGTCGCCGATAGCCTTTCGACTGGGCTTCTCAACGAGTATTTTAATGTTGCTCTGTTGAGGTCAGAACAAAGTTTTCCCAACGGACATGGTCGAGCCGATTTTTTCGTCACGACGTCCGACGAGCAATCTGTCTATATTGAAGTGAAGTCGTGTACGTTGCTCGACGGCGACATGGGTAAGTTTCCCGACACGACCTCGGTCCGAGCTCTCAAGCATGTCCGATCGCTGGTAGATGCAACCCGAGACGGGCATCGTGCGGTGATGATTTTTGTCGCGATGCACACGGGAATCCAGCAGGTGAGTCCAGCCTTTGATATCGATCCAAACTACTCGGAGGCCTTGGTTCAGGCAAAACAAGAGGGAGTTGAGGTGCTTGCAGTGTCATGCAATATTTCGACCCATGACATGAGCCTCGATGGCTTTATTCCGGTTCTACTGGAGTCAGACTAGAACCCTCACATGGCCCAGAAATACAGTGTCCCGTTTCGGCATCGAACACGGCGGCATGGTATTGGCAGATTAAATAACCAGCTTCAATGGTAAAGCTCTGACCTGCGGGGTAAAGCGGCTTCCCCAAGTGTGGGCAGACGTTTTTGTAACCATTCGTAGTGCCTTTATGACGGACGATCACTTCGGCTTGGGTAGTTTTTACATTCATAGGATGTGAAGCCCTGTTTCGGTGTCTTGCGGGGGTGGTCTAGTTAGTTTCTCTTATCAATAAAGTTCTATCACGGATACCAACAGAACTGATGCGTCATTATGATGTTTGAAAACGCTAACAGAGTGACCACAAAAAATGAAAGACACTGTTAAGGAAATCATGCCGCTTCTCCTCGCTGTCGTATTCGGCATTGCGGGCATGTATTTAATGAATCTATAACTTGGCATCGCTGAGTACCCAAATATCAAAACCGTCGGCGCGCTCGATTAAACGCTGAGTTTTAAAATACTTGGGTGCCAAAGACGCGATACCGACAAATTGATTAACGACCCACCACGACTCCCCACCGGGTTGCAGTCGTTTAGAAGCGGATTCTAAGAACCGCGACGTCAGATCGGTTGCATGATCGAAACCCTGATGAAATGGCGGGTTGCATACGATTGAATCGAAACGCTGATGGATTCCGTCGGCACAATCACTTGCAATGACGTGATGCGTGATGGTCGAAGAGGCAAGGTTCTCACGACAACATATTAACGCGGCGGCACAGTTATCCGTTGACGTAATCTGCGACACATTTTCTTTACTCGCCTGTACCGATAAATAGCCCCAGCCACACCCTAAATCCAATACAGAGCCTTTGAGTTTATCTTTAAACGCCTCGGCTAGTAGCATCGAACCGCGATCGACTTTCTTCCAGCCAAATTGACCCGGCTTACTAACAAACTGTACGCCTTTAATATTGAAGGTTTGTATTTGATGGTAGCTTTGGGTGTCGAAGGCGATGGGCTGATGACATTCAAGTATCGCCACTCGAATACCGCTGTGTTTGCTGACCTTAGCACTGACGCCGAAGAGAGTTTCTGCGGCCTTAATAGCGGGCTTTACGCCTTCTTTGTTTCCGCCAGAAATGACGAGCTTTCCGCCATTATTGAGGTGTTCTGCTGCGAGGTGAACCCAGTGATCATTGAGTGCTCGCTCTTTACCAACACGAAACACGACAGTGTCGAAGCGCTGTTCGATTGATGCAAAATCGCAAAAAAGTAAACGGGACGATGCGTCAGGAGTCACGCGGTTAGTCATGACGGTCGCTGCGTTTGCCCATGAGTCGGGAGACCACTGCTCATCGGCTAGCACTAAAGTGCTGCCATCGATGAAGGGTTGTAAGAGTTCGATTGCGTTATCGACCATTGAAGTATTCCAGTTCTTTAGGTGTGAGTTCTCGCCATTCGCCTTCGTTTATATCGAGTTCGACTCGCCCAATCGCTTGACGATGCAGCCCCGTGACGCGATTAGATACCGCAGCCAGCATGCGTTTTACCTGGTGGTAACGGCCTTCAGAAATCGTCAGTTCAATTTCGGTATCCGACAGTCGCACAACGCTAGCAGGCTGTGTCGGCGTGTCGGAATCGTTGAGTACGACACCGTTGGACAGCTGCGTGATGGCTTCGTCGCTGATTGGGTGTTTCGCGGTGACTCGGTAGACCTTGTGACTTTCACGACGTGGATGAGTAATCGCGTGGTTAAGTTGCCCGCTATTCGTTAACAGCACCAGCCCCGTGGTATCGGCATCGAGTCGGCCAGCCACTTGGAAATCTTGAAACGTTCGCGGCAGTAAATCGAACACGATAGGGTAGTGGCTTGAACTGTGCGAACATTCCACATTGGCGGGTTTGTGAAACGCAATGCAGCGAGTCTCATTGCCTGGGTAGGCGATTAGCTCGTTATCGACGGTTACCGTTTGAGAAGTGATCTTTAAATCAGCACGAGGCGTATCCACACCGTCGATGGATACTCGACCGCTGCGAATGAGTTTTTTTGCGTCGGTTCGAGTCATGAACAACGCTTGGCTAAGGAGCTTGTCGAGCCGCAAGTTGGATTACTCGTCTTCGATGGCCTGACCGATCTCGAGTTCGGTTTCAGTCGCTTCGCGCACTGCCAAAATCTCGATCTCGAAGTGCAGATCAAGCCCGGCCAGTTCGTGATTTCCATCAATGCTGACCAGATTGTTTTCGATGTGGGTAACGCGAACGCTGACGGTCTCCCCGTCTTCGGTCTGGGCGGTAAATCTCTGACCGATTGAGGGCAGTGTGCCGCCGAACATTTTGATATCGGCCGACTGAACGAGCTCTTCGTCGTAATCACCGTAGGCTTTGTTTGCGGGAACCTCGCAACTGAATGAGTCACCAGCTTCACGGCCCAGTAAGGCCTCTTCTAAGCCGTCGACGACGTTATCGGCGCCCATGAGAATGTGTAACGGCTCGCCGCGCTCTTCACTACTGTCGAGACGATCACCCGAGCTGGTGGAGACCGTAAAATTGAAAGTGACGACCGAGTGGGTACCAATTTGCATAAAATCCTCTTGGATGTACGTTTATAGGGGCGATTGAGTTAGACTTGCCCGAGAGTTAACAATACAAAGATTATAAGGGATTTCAGATGAAGTTACTTAAACTAATGTGCGCGGTGCCGTTTCTGGTGGCGTGCTCAGAGTCTGCAGAGCAAAGCACAGACGCTTCGCAAAGTTCAAGTGTCATGCCCGTTGAGCATATTCAAACCGCCGAACGCCTGCGTGATGCAGGTCTGCAGAGCGACCTCGCTTGGGAAATCGTTGAAGACCTGACGACTGAGGTTGGCCCTCGTATGCCGGGTACCGAAGCGGATCTGCGCGGTGTTGCGTGGATGAAACAACGCTTCGAAGATCTCGGATTTGATCGCGTGTACCTCGAGCCGGTCACTTACCCTCTCTGGAAGCGTCAAAGCGAAAGTGCCCGTATTATAGCGCCGAATGATCAGGTAGTCCGCGTGACGGCGCTTGGTGGCAGTGTGGGTACCGACGGCGAGTTGCGAGGCGAAGTCGTCTTTTTTGAATCGATCGACGAATTGGCACAAGCAGACAGCAGCTTAGTCGAAGGCAAGATCGCTTACATTTCAAAACGTATGGAAAAAACCATCGACGGTGCGGGCTATGGTCCGGTTGTCGCGGGACGTTCTGCCGGCGCGCGTGTCGCGGGCGAAAAAGGGGCCATTGCGGTGGTTATTCGCTCGGTAGGCACCGATTCGGATCGTTTTCCTCACACCGGCATGATGCGCTATGACGAATCGATCCCGAAGATTCCCGCGGCTGCCCTGTCGAATCCAGATGCAGATCAACTTGAGCGGTTACTCGAACGTGGTGCGGTTGAGCTAGGTCTGAGCTTAGATGTGGGCTTTACGGGTGAATTCCAGTCGCACAACGTGATTGCAGAAGTCACGGGAAGTCGCTGGCCTGACGAAATCGTGCTCATTGGCGGACACCTCGATTCATGGGATTTAGGTACGGGCGCTCTAGACGATGGAGCGGGCGTCGCGGTCACAACTGCGGCGGCGGCCATGTTACTTAACGAAGATTCACGTCCAGGTCGTACGGTTCGTGTGGTTGCATTCGCTAACGAAGAGCAGGGGTTGATCGGTGCCTATCACTACGCGGAAGCGCACGGCGACGATCTTGAAAATCATTTCGTCGGTTCAGAATCGGATTTCGGTGCAGGACGCGTATGGCGCTTCGATACCGGAGTTAGCGAAGACTTACTCCCTCAGTACGAAGATGCGTTCAAGGTCATTCAGCCGCTTGGTATCATTCGCGGCGGGCTAGAGTCCGGTGGTGGCCCAGATATCATTCCGATGAAAAACTTGGGAATGCAGACCTTCCGTTTGTCGCAAGATGGAACGGATTACTTTGACTACCACCACACCGAGAACGACACCCTCGATAAAATCGATCCAGAGGCGCTAAAACAAAACCTAGCGGCTTGGGTTAGCATGGTGTATCTCACTTCTCACATGGAGCGCTAAGCGCTTTGTCTATAGCCGTGCGAATCTGAACGAATCGCACGGCTTATAACTTACCGTTACCTCGGTAGATTAAATTTTTATTATTTAGTTATAAGTTTCTCGATTACTCTTTAGGCAATTCTGTTGAATTATTTAATGTGGTATGAGCTTATGGAACTGAATGACATCAATCGATCACTGGCGCACAAGAACCCCTTCGAAATTACCGAATGGGCGATGATGCATGCCGAGTGTCCGATCGTGTCGTCCAGTTTTGGAACCGCATCCGCAGCGATGCTCTACGTGACGTCAAAGGTTGCCCCTAACATTCCGGTGATCTGGGTAGATCACGGTTATAACCTACCGGAAACGTACCAACACGTTGAAACACTGGTGGATCGCTTAAAGCTCAATTTGCAGGTTTACACTCCGAAAGTCACCTTTGAGCGCCGTCGAGCGATTTTTGGTGGCGTACCCATGCCCGAAGACGAAGACGCTTTTCGTCAGTTTGCGAACGAAGTTAAGGTAGAGCCCTTCGAACGCGCCCTCAAAGAACGGTCGCCGGATTATTGGTTGACGGGGATTAGCAAATACGAAACCGCCCATCGGGCTTCGCTTGACGTGGTGTCGGTCGACCATCGAGGCGTCACAAAAGTCGCCCCGTTTTTTCACTGGAATCATGAAGCGATTGATGAGTTCATTGCTGAGCGCGATCTACCCGCGCCCAATCATTACTTCGATCCCACCAAATTAGCGCAACACATGGAGTGTGGACTTCATGTGCCGCAGAGTTAAAGTGAGTTTGGCTTAGCCGATATCGTAAAACGGTGCTCGGTCGCTTGAGGCAAAAAAGGCAAGCCAACCCCTGTTGCCCAAGCTTCGTGGCCGTCCGAGTAGTAGGGTGAAAATGGGTTCCCCGATTGCCCGCCTGGCATGTTAAACAACGCTTGATCTTCTCGGCCCGGTGAAACAATGAGGTGCTCAGAAGCCCCCAATTTACCGTGTTGTACCAACGGCATATTCGAACTGCCGTTAAGCGGAATGTCCTCCATATGAATCAATCCACGTAACAGCTGATTAATGCCATCGGGTAATGCAACTGCCAGTGGGTGGTCGATGGTCGCATCGTTTGATCGATGCCATTGGGCTTGCTCACCCAAAGTACCATCCTCGCTCACCCAACGATTCACGACTCGTAATAGCACCGCCTGTTGGAATTCTCTCCAAGACGTGTATTGAGAAGGTAGCCAATGCTCAGGTTGTTCTTGCAGCAGCAGCCATACTGGATCTTCACCGCGACTGACGCGAGTAAAGTCTCGTGGCGTAAGTGTCGTTTCGTGATGTTCGATCAGTACTTCACCAACGCGTTGATAGATCTCGTTAATCATCGCATTGCGGAAATCGAATACGACGCTGAATGCGATGGAGTCATGCGCGGCCAGCCCGTCCCATTGACTCACGTATCGGTGTACATCGTCGAGCGTGGCTTGATTGGTGTTGGCAGTGAGCTGTGTCAGGTGCTCGGCCCAGCGTTGGTAAAAGACACCGCGATAGTCGTACGCGACGGCCAGTGAGTCAAATTCGTTCGCCCCGTCGAGACTAAGTAGGTTGTCGCGGATCTGTGCTCCACGAGCTCCTAAGTCATAGGCTCCCCAACCAATTTTATTGAGTTCGCTACCGACCACAACCTTTGAATTGGCGGTCCAGATCGCACCATTTTCAGGATTGACGATACGCGGGTATTCTTCAGGTTCAAGCCATCCGTTCCAGCTGACGTCGGCGATCTCCCACGTGATTGGCAGTCGGTAGTCGATGTTAATACGCTTAGGAATGCGCCCAGCGATGGTCCAACCGATGTTGCCTTCTGCATCCGCAACGACGCAATTTTGCGGGGGTAGGCCGGAACGTTGGCAAACCTCGTGTGCTTGGTCGAGGTTGGTTGCATTCTCCATACTGAGTAGATTGAGGTTAATGGCGTCAGGATGATGGGCCAGCCAGCGAATCGACTCGTTGCTATCGATGCTCGGAATAGGACCCCATTGAGTTTCACGAACGGTTAATACCACTGGTTCTGCATTTTTAACGTCGATGACTTCGGCATACTCGATAATATCGACCATACCACCGCGAGTACGGTATTGAGTTTTGTCTTCGCTGAGTTCGAGTCGAATTCGGTCACTCCAATCACCATAAGAGTTGGTAAAGCCCCACGCTACGCGCGTGTTACTCCCGACCACAATTAGCGGAGCGCCGGGAAGTGTCACCCCAGTAACGGGAAGTTGATTGGTAATGTTTAGCTGGGCTCGGAACCAGATATTAGGAACGCGAATCATTAAATGCATGTCGTTGGCGAGTATCGCTCGACCGCTTTCAGTTCGTGGTCCATTGGTCGCCCAGTTATTACTGCCAATCGCGGAATCTTTTTCGAGATCATAATAAGTGGCGATTTCGCTGCTCTGACGTAATCCAAAGTCGTCGGGAATAGATAGCTCAGACGGTGAAAACTCAACTAAGGGTGAGTCGTGTCGGTAATATCTTGGTGTTAAAAACGCTTTTAATGATTCGGGGGCGACTCGATTAAACTCAGAGCGCACATGATCGTAATACGCCGTTTCATCATTTAAATCAAAGAACATGGCGAACGGAACAATTAATGAATCTACGGGCTTCCAAAGTTCTGGAGATACGCCTAAAGCGATATATTCCCAAGGCTTAACGGATAAGTCGCTAAGCCCCGTATTTGCTCCCGCGGCATAGCGCTCGAGTAGCTCTTGTTCTTCTAATGGGAGTTGCTCGAATATGGCTTGCGCTCGGCTTCTAATTCGGTGAAGGCGGCGTGATGAATCGGTATTGATAGCGCCTGAGCCAAATATTGATGCCAATTCGCCTGCCGCACTTTTGCGTAACAGGTCCATTTGAAAGTATCGCTCTTGAGCATGAACATAGCCCATCGCAAAGGCAGCATCTAAGCGATTATCGGCTTCGATAGAAACGACGCCGTATTGGTCGCGTGCGACCACAACATCATTCTCGATAAACGACGAACTAATATTAGTATTTAGATTAGCGGTACTTAATTTACCAAAGCTAAATACAATTATAAGAGCCACCAC
>JABXIR010000196.1 GCA_013372965.1 Gammaproteobacteria bacterium | reverse complement strand
GAGTGGGAACTCGACTTCCAGCCAGGGCATCAGTATCGCTATAATGACGGTCAGGTCGATAACGCACTGGTGCTTCGTGATTTCCAGCGCTTTACAACGGTTCTCGGCCAACGCATTCTTCCGCGCCTCGATGCCAAGCAAATAAGCTATCGGATGCCGCTACCAGGAGCTCGAATGATCGACGGCGAACTCCTAGTAACCATGGAGATTCCAGGCTTCGGCGTTGAATATTCCCTCGACGATGGCGAAACCTGGAACGGCTATGACTTCGGCGTCCCTCCAAAAGTGGATACAACCAGTGTCGTCCTTCGAAGCACAGCAGGCGATCGTCGTGGCCGCAGTGTCGTCCTAGTCCAACCTTAAACTGGATTTATCCTATCGATGTTCGGTAGACTGTGATCTCCTTTGTGAATGAGTAAACCGCAGTGCCGAACATCCGATTCGTTCAATTCGAACCCTGGTTTATCCGCCTTCAACTGTTGTCCTGGGGCGGAATCACACTCCTCACTTTACTCACCCTAACGCTATGGTATGTCAGAGACGGCTGGCCCATTTATGAACCGTGGCAAACCATCGCGCAAAACCTCTTTGGCGCCGCGTTATCCTTTTTGATTAAACCGGTATTTGATGAAGCCTGGGAAGACAGTATGGTCACTCGGGTACTGACCTACCTTCCGGTAATTCTAGCTGTTGCCTGTGTGTGGACACTCGCCAAGATTTCCATGCATGCACACCTAACCGACCAACCAGAACTCTGGAACGAGTTTGGTGGCTGGAATTACGCATCGCTGTTTGTCTTGTTGTTCTGGAGTGCGCTTTACTGTGGCGCTCGATACTACGTTGAGCTCGAAGAGGAACATAAACTCGTCCTTAAAGCAGAGGCCGCGTCAATTGAAGAACACATTAAGCGCATTAGCGCCGAGTCCGTTGCCAAGGAAAGCCAGCTCGAAATGCTGCGCTATCAGCTAAATCCGCACTTCCTCTTTAATACGCTGAATTCGGTAAACGCGTTAGTTCAGATGGGCGAGAACGAAGACGCTCAAAAGATGGTCGTAAAGCTCAGTGAGATGCTTCGATACACACTTTCATTAAAAACCAATGAGCTGGTTCCGATCGAACAAGAACTACAAATGTTGGCGTACTATTTTGAGATCGAGCAGACCCGATTTTCGGATCGCCTCACGGTATCACTTAAAGTCACCAAGCCAGCGAGAGACTGTCTTGTTCCCAGCATGATTCTTCAACCGTTGGCCGAGAACGCGATCAAATACGCGATTGCTCCGAGCGAAGATACCGGCTGGATCAACATTGATGTTAGGACGCAAAAGAATCAGCTCATCATGGAGATTCTGGACAGCGGGGCACCCGAGGATATCGCTAACTCACTGGATACGACATCGACTGGAGTTGGCCACAACAATATCAACGATCGACTGGCATGGCATTTCCCAGACGAGTACGATTTTAAGTCGAAGCGTCGTAAAGATGGGTGCTATATTGCGACGATCTCCATACCAATCACAAGGCAAAACACATATGACCAAGCTTAGAGCACTACTCGTCGACGACGAATTACTCGCACTCAAGCTACTGCAATCCATTCTCGAACGCCGAGACGACATCGACGTGATCGGACTGTGTCGAAATGGTCGTGAAGCCAAGGAGTCGATTAACTCTCAACATCCCGACATCGTTTTCCTAGATATCAATATGCCAAGCCTAAACGGCATTCAAGTCGCCAACTATCTCGACGGCGCTGACATTAAAAAGCCTCTGATTATCTTTACGACCGCATTCGAGCGGCATGCGCTGGACGCCTTCGAAGTTGGGGCTACCGACTATCTTTTGAAACCACTCGATGCAGATCGGGTTGCCGTTGCTGTCGAGAGAGCAAAACGCCGTCTAAAGATATCGGTCGACGATAGTAAAGAAGAACAAAACGAAGCAACGATCACGATCAAAGACGGCAGTCGAATTAATGTCGTCAACCAATGTGACATTCAATGGATCGATGCGGCAGGTGACTATATGTGCGTCCATGTGGGTGATGAAACCCTCATCACGCGAGCGACCATGAAAGAACTACTCGAAAAGCTCGACCACCCGTACCTAGTGCGAGTTCATCGTTCATCCATCGTGAATCTGAAAGATATCACTGCCGCTGAAAAACTGCCAAAAGGTGAGTACTTGCTTACACTAAGAAGCGGACAGCAATTGAAGGTCAGTAGAAACTACCGAACAGCCGTGGCCGAGTTTCTCGACGCTAAGAACAGCCCAGATTAGCGTCGATTATCCCCTCAACCAGCGCGACAATAATGATCAATGAAGCGCTGGTGCTCCGGTAATTGAGCAACTTTGCGCTGCACATCGGCATCAATGCTCGACAAAAAGCTTTTCAGCTCATCATCCGATAAATTATCGACCACTGGATGGTACTGCTCAGGGACCAAACCCTGCCCCAGCATGACTTGTATCCATGAATTCTCACCAAACAATTCGGTTGGCACTTTAAAGACTCGACCCGTCTCCTTAAACAGATCCAGGCGATGTTTTAATGAATCAGGAATATCCATGCCAGCAACATATCGCCAAAACGGCGTATCGTTTCGGTTAGTGACGTGGTAATGAAGTACGATAAAGTCGCGAATGTTTTCAATCTCAAACATCATCTGTTGATTGAACTCATTGACATCCGCTTGGCTCACACCTTGGTGCGGGAACATCTGGATGAGACGCACGATGGCTCGTTGAATCAAGTGAATACTGGTCGACTCTAACGGTTCAATAAAGCCACTCGATAATCCGATCGCGACACAGTTTTTATTCCAGTGCTTTCGACGCATGCCTGTAGTGAATCGTATGACACGTGGGTCATTGATAGGCTTTCCTTCGATGTTACTCAGGAGTGTTGAAACGCCTTCGTCTTCGCTCATGTAACGACTGCAGAACACGTGACCATTGCCCACTCTGCTTTGCAGAGGAATGCGCCACTGCCAACCTGCATCTCGCGCGATTGACCGCGTGTATGGAATCGGCTCACCCATCGACTCGGTCTGAACGGCAATAGCACGATCGCAGGGTAAGAAGTGACTCCAATCATCGAAACCGGTATGTAGAGCTTGTTCGATCAGTAGCCCCCTGAAGCCGGTGCAATCGATAAATAAGTCCGCCTCCAAACGCTCACCACGCCCAAGGCGGAGCGCAGCAATGTTCCCCTGATCGTCCTTTTCAACCTCGTCAATCTTGCCTTCATGCCGCACAACACCAAACTTCGCGGAGAACTCTCGCAAGAACATGGCGTACTTACCTGCATCGATGTGGTACGCGTAATTCAACGCATTGTTGCCAACGATCGCGAATTTATTTTCCTCGGCCGCCACCAGCTCAGTACAGTACTGCCCAAAGGGCTTTGCAATGCCTTGCTGAACTCCTTTCAGCCAAAAGTGCTGAAAACCCGCTGCCCAGTGGTCTTTCCCAGTCCACCCGAAGGAATGGATATAATCTTCGGAAACATTCCTCCACGACTCAAACGCAATACCGAGTTTAAACGTCGCATTCGTTGCCTTCAGAAACTCCTGTTCGTTAATTTCTAGCAACTGATGAAAGGTCAGAAGCGTCGGAATTGTCGCCTCACCAACCCCTACGGTCGGGATGTCATCCGACTCAACGAGCGTGATATCCACGGTTTTTCCAAGCATTTTCCCTAATGCAGCGGCTGTCATCCAACCAGCCGTTCCGCCGCCGGCGATAATTACTTTTGACACACCTTTCGCTTTCTTCATTTTTTCTTACCTTGTTCTCGGTCGGGTAACGACGCCATTAGCCGCTCTCCTATGAATTGTTTTAACTGGTTTGCCGACTGCTCATCTAGACGGTCGAGAATTCCCCGTCCCGCTTCGGGTATGTGGTCGTGCTTGCCCGTTTGATCTTCGAACACATAGTGATCAAACAACCGTTTCCAATGAGCTTTCTGATGCGCAGGCAAATCTCGAATCGCTAAAAGCGCATGCTTAAGTGCTAATGATGGCGTACCTAAGTACGAGGGTGACTCACACCACCAATAATTGACCAGCACATTTAGGTCGCTTGATGCCTCAACATGATGCCACCACATACTCGGAATAAAGATGGCATCACCGGGTTGCAGATGGGCAACCAGTGCCTCCGCCTCGGCCTCTTGATAGTTAGGAAACCGAGCCAAGTCCGGGCTCTTTACATCAACGACGCTGATCTCTTGGCCCGACGGTGTGACATCCAACGGACCGACGTATAAATTTTTTACTTGCTCGGGAGGAAATAACGTAAACGTTCGTTCACCCGCCACAACGCATGCAATGTTGTCAGGAAAATCGTAATGTGCCGACACTCGGCTACGATTGCCAATCCAGATGCTTGCGAGCAATTCTTCCCGACGAATCGGTGCTTCGTTGTCTCGGTTAAACCTAGGAAACCACTCATCGATCATGGTAGAGCCAACATACACGGTCGGCGCGCTTTTATCGCTTCGAGAAGAGGCAAGCTTATGCAACACTTGAGGTAACGTCGCTTGTCCACGCCTAAAGTTAAAGTCGCTAAAGTCGTCGTTATAAAAGAACCGGCCATCGATATCATGCTTTCCGACGTAAGCGGTCAATGGGCGACCCGAGTATTGCGACGACAGGTATGTTGCCGCCGAATCGAAGCCCAAAACCGACGCTTTAACCGCTGGCCAATGTGTCACGAAACCACGAATGAGCAAAGGTTGCTGTGCAGCGACCACTGACTCGATATCGCCCAGATCGTCAGCAGTTATTTCGTTTATCAAGCGGCTCATCAAATATCGAACAAAGGATTTTCAAGTGACGCAGATGATAATTGCGCTTCTTTACGTTTTATGAGATCTCGCATTCTTACCATGGAAGCAATCGCCATAAAAATTGGGGCTAAAAATCCCTTCTTTGAGAATTCTTCAAGAACATCTCCGGTCAATTGCTGCAATTTGTCTTGATTGATCGTATAAAAGCCCAACAACTGATTCGCTGAGCCATCCGTTAAGTTGATCTGCATTGTCACCTGCTCCAACAAATCGTGATCGGCTAACGCATCGATGAATAGCTCAGTATGTTGGTACCCCTCGTCAATGCCCTCGAGAATCGCCATCATCTTATCCAAATACGGCGTATACGCACCGGCTCCATCGAAAAGTGCCTCGCCCTCATCAGCATTCACTCTCGGACTATCCATATCGAGCGTAACTACGCGCTGAGGATCTTCACCCTCTGCCTTCTTTTGCAGACCGATAAAGAAAGGATCTTTCTGAATCATCGCAGGAATGTAGTCCGCATCCCAACCTTCGTTGGTTAAGAAGCAGTTTTCGCCAGGCTGAAAGCCGAATAGAGCGACCGGATAATGACGCATGGTTTTGTCGTCGCGCTGAAAGAGAATCGGATAGTGTGCCTGAATTTCACGAAACTCTGCTGGGAACGTCAGTGTACACATGACCGCGTCGCCCATGTCTTTCGATCTCACTTGGCTAACACGAACATTCTGGTGTTGGTCTGGGCTAAGCATTACGTGGTTTGTCATGGTGATCCTCTTTTATTCTTATACTATCGGAGCATCCGACTTGGATGACGATTTGATGTTAGTTAACAACGCTCGATTGGTTGGTAATCGATTCAAGCATTGCTGTTTAAAGCTTTGTACGTCGTTAAACGCTTTTTTCGCCGCCTCCGTATGAGACAACGGTTTACAACTCTGTGATCGGAAGTTCATTCCCAGCAACACATATAGATAGCTCGCGATGGGAAAGAGCTCATCAATCATCGGGCGTTCATCGTGGCTTGGGAGTCGCTCTTCCCAAAGCGATAAAGCCTCCCGTAGAGATTCGGATGATGATGCCACATGACTCATTTTCACCCAGTAATCGGAGTCATTCCGTTGCGACAGCACATAGTGGAGTGATAAGAAATCTACGATGCCCTGCCAGTGATACAGAAACTTACGATTAAACCGTTTGGCAACGATGGGTAACTTAGCCGAGTTAAAGGGTAGCTTTTCAGCGACAAAACGTGCCGATTGCTCGATTAAAGCCAAAGCAGACGCCTCAAGCGGCTCAATAAAACCAGCGGACATTCCGATCGCGACGCAGTTAGATTTCCAGAACTGTTCACGGTGGCCCGGTGTGAACTTCAGATACTTCTTAGGTAGTTCACTGAAGTTTACGTGAGGCGCAGTACGTTCGACGTAAGCCTTCAGCTGTTGTTCTGCATCCGCATCGGAGATATACCCATCGGCATATACTTGGCCAATGCCACGTCGGCTTTGTAAGCCAATGTCCCAAATCCACCCGACGCGCTGAGCGGTTGACTTGGTGACGGATTCTATATCTTCGTCTAATGACGCATAAGGAACCTGAACGGCAATCGCACGATTATTGGGAAGTATCGACTCAACGCTAATGAGCGGAGTGCGCAGTGCTTCCCCAAGTAAAAGCGCTTTCGAGCCAGTGCAATCTATAAAGAAATCTGCAGTAAGACGTTCGCCGCTTTCCAGCGAAACAGAGCGAATCGACTCTTCGTGGACATCGACTGCGCTCACATCGCCGAAACAATGCCTCACACCGAGCTTAGTTGTCCCATGCGCCTGCAATAGTTTGGCGAATTTTACCGCATCGAGGTGGTAGCCATAATTCAGCGCAAACGCATAATCCGGCATTTGCTGTTGTTTTGGGGCAAGGAAACGCTCGCACACTTCGGGCTGAGGCGTCACTTGCTTAGAGAAATCCTGATCGAAATCACAGTAAGGTGACAACGAGAGACTTGAATACGCTTGAGGAAGAGAAAAAGGGTGGAAGTACGAATGTCCAGAGCGAGTCCAGTCGATAAATTCCGAGCCCTGTTTAAAGCTTGCGTCACAATCGCTTAAGAAGTCGGTCTCACGAATGCCGATTGACTGCAAGGTTTGACGCATAGACGGCCAGGTACCTTCACCGACCCCAAGCAAAGGGATGTTGTTTGACTCGACCAAGGTAATGGCTAAGTCGCGATCTTGCTTCTTCGCAGTCGCCGCGATCACACAAGCGCTGATCCACCCGGCAGCACCGCCGCCAACGATTAGCACTTTTTGAATCGGTTTATCAGCTTTAATAGAAGTCATACGCGATCGTCATTTACTACTCAGATTAACGCGGGAAGGTTAAAAAAGCGAGGCAAACGCCTCGCTTTTTAAGACACAAGTGGTGTTAGAACTTATAGCGAACGCCAAAGTTGTAACGCGGGCCAAGCTGCGATGCGAATAGTGTCTGCATCGTATCTCGACCGTACACGTGGGTCGTTTCGTTAGTCACGTTGAGGGCCTCAACGAATACGTTGAAGTGCTCACCGATTTCATAGCTAGCGTTCAGATCCCACTGGCCGTAAGCAGCAACGTAAGTCGGACCTGCACCCACGTTGACTTGCCCAGTACCCGCTAGGAAGTCATCGCGCCAGTTGTACGCCACACGTGTCGAGAAACCGAAGTCTTCATAGAACGCGATAAAGTTGGCAGAGTCTGATAGACCCGTGAGCGCGAACTGACCACCCGTATTGAAGTTATCGTATTCGACATCGCCATCGACAATTGTCGCGTTCACGATAAATCCGAAACCAGACTCACCAAAGGCGTGCTGCCATGCCAATTCCCAACCGTCGAGTGTTGCATCCTCTTGGTTCACAGGAACAGCCAACTCAAATACCGCTGCACCGTCACGACCATCAACACCCGTGATCACCGTGCCATTAACACCCGGCTCGTTTTGGAAGTTGTTAATGATGTAGTTGTAAATGGTACCTGAATCCGAGCTACCGGTTGCCTGAACCGCTTGCTGGTATAAAGGACCATTCGCAGGGTGCGCTAGATTGAACGTGGTTTCTTCAACGAAGTCGGTACCGATGAAGTTCTTCACATCTTTCTTGAAGTAACCGACCGAGGCGTAACTCGCGTCATCATAGTACCACTCTAACGACAAATCGAAGTTGAGTGACTCGAGAGGCTTAAGATTTGGGTTACCACGATTACCATTACCGCCATCAACGCGGAGCAATGAACCAATGGTCTGGCCACCTTGAATTGAACCGTAGTCCGGGCGTGACATCGTCTTACCGATCGACGCACGGGCCACCAAATCGTCCGTTAGCTCAATGTTGAAGTCGAAGTTCGGCAGCAAAACATCGTAAGAACCACTTAACTCTGTGAACTGAGCGTCTGGCGCGAGTATTGCATAAATCTCGTTACCGCTAACCCATTCGATCGAAGTATAAGCTGGCGAAAGCGCCTGCGAGCTTACATCGGTCTTTTCATAACGAACACCAAGATTCATGTAAACGGGCATACCACTCAGCTCCGTTGCCATGTTGGCCTGAACATAAATCGCTGATGACTCTTCAGTGGTACGACGATCTGAAGTGAAGTTGCTTGAAGGACAGAAGCCCGTGCCACAATCACCCATATCAGCCAATTGCCAAGTCGTCGCTTGACCACTCGCCATTAGCTCTTCCGTACGCTTGATGATTTCTTCCATGTCCCATGTATAGTAGTCGGTCTGTAGACGCGAATCGTTACCTGCGTCGAACTGATCAAACTCACCCGCTGCATTTGCATCGGTTAGCAAGTCACTGATCGCACCTGGCTGAGTCACACCGCCCCAAGCATCACGCTGAACGACCGAACCGGCAGAACGGTTATTCACTTCTGTTAGCTGCACACCGAAGTCGAGACTTTCAACAATACCGAAGTCTAACTCCCAGTTACCGCCTAACGTCGTCTGTTCGATATCCATTTTCGACACGTTATTGGTAAAGACGGAGCCGGTCACGATCATGTCGTCCTTATTAAGAGGACGTGATAGACCGAGCTCGAGAACCGGGAATTCGTCACCGAAGTAACCCGTCGTGCGGTCACGCGTAAATGACGCCATAGACACGAGCGCACTATCACCCCACTTCGAGTTTGGCTCGTATTCTGCAGACGAGTCATGATAGTCGAAGTTCAGTGTCAGCGAGTCGGTGAGGGACCAATCAACATTAAGACCAATCGAATTGTTTTCGGTACGCCATGCGTCGGTACCCGCGCCCATCGCGAAGTCTGAGCCAGCGAGATTTTCGGTGTAAACTAATGGAGAGGCCTGTGGTCCATCGGTCCATACGGTTTCTTGTGCACCGAAGTTGAACCATGCTGAGTAGTTGCTGTAGGTACGCTCTAACTCAACTTCAGAATAGGTATAGTCAAGCGTTGCACGCAGGTCGGCAATTGGCTCCCACTGAAGCGTCAACTGACCGTTGTTACGCACACGGTGGTAATCAGCAAACTCATAACCGATGTTTTGCGGTACCGAGTAAAGGTCTCCGGGACCCGGACGGTTAACCTGATTTGGATCACCCTGAGGTGGTATACCACCCCACTCGGACGGACCTGCACCACACCAACAGTTGTCGACTGCACCATCAAAAGTACGCCAACCGCCAACGCTTGCCGTATTAGCACCGCTGTCACGCACTTGGTGAACCGCTGTCAAGGCCACACCGATCGTATCATCGGCGAAGGTGTTGGAGAACAGACCTGAAATTTCAGGTGTTAGGCTATCGCCGTCATGTGTTGAGGTGTCATGCACACCCTTCAAACCAACCGTCGCATTCAACCCAGGATTTTCCAAAGGGCGTGTCGTTCGGATGTTTAGCGTCGCACCAATACCACCCGTCGGTGTGTGTGCCTTGCCGGTTTTGTATACCTCTACCGATGAAACACCTTCCGACGCGAGGTTGCCGAAGTCGAAGCTACGACTCGTTCCGCTCGCCGTTGGCATTTGGCGGCCGTTCAGTAGCACTAAATTATAATCGGGACCGAAGCCACGAACGGTAACTTTGCTACCCTCGCCACGTGATCGATCAATCGAGACACCCGTAATACGTTGAAGAGATTCAGCCAAGTTCGTATCGGGAAACTTACCAATATCTTCCGCAGTGATTGCGTCGACAATACCGCTCGAATCGCGTTTTGTGTCTTGAGAACTTTGAAGTGATGCGCGTATCCCCGTCACATACACTTCTTCAATTTGTTCTGGTTCTTCAGTGTCCGCGTCTTGAGCGAACGCGGGTGCAGCAGCAAACAAGCCGAGAGCAACGGATATACCGGCGGCGATCGGCGATTTCGCAAACCCCGTCCCAATGCGTTGCACTTCAAGCTCACGGTTATTCGGATTATTACTCCGCATAATATCTTCCTTTTCCAATCATGTGAGTCAGCAAAGTTGTTCATTATTGTTATCAATCGCCGCAAGCACTCTAAACAACCAAATGCTCGCTGAGCGAAAATGGTCACTACGACCATTGCATCACTATTGATGGAGAGTCTTCAATGCTCAATTTGCCCGCACCTAGTTTGCGACAAATTGACCAAATCGAACGATAGGAAGGAAAAAAGCCGCATCGATAACGATGCGGCACACTGAAAATCAGCCAAGGCGAGTTCAACTCGCATAGGGTTAAAACCAGCGGCTTAGCGCTGAGGGGTTGGTGGACTGCCGCCCACCAAAAACTTTAAACATACTTCTGCAATAGAGGCGCTTACCACTCGCGCTTCTTGTGTCCTTTAAAGGCGTAGTAGGCAATGTATGCGTATAGCGGCAACATCACCGCATACGCGGTTTGGCCATCAATCGATTCTGCCAGCACGCCGTAGACCAGCGGCAAAAGCGCGCCACCCGAGATACCCATAATTAGCAACGCGGATCCCTTGGCGGTGAACTTACCGAGGCCTTCAAGTGCCAATGGCCATACAGCAGGCCAAACCAACGCATTTGCAAAACCCAACAGCGCAATAAAGCTAATCGTGTCCGGTAACAATGGAGCACCCATCCAGCCCCACAGCACGCTCGACACGGTCGTACTTTCAGGATTGCTTAAAATAACGGCAAAAGAGAACAAAATACCTGAAATCGCCGAGGCTTTTAGCGCAGTTTCTTGGTTGATTACACGAGGAATCAATGCAATACCAAGTGCGTAACCAATGAGCATAAACGCCATAGTGTAGGAGGTTAATGACGTCGCATTCGCCACACCGAGATTAGACGCGAATAGTCCGATGGTGTCGCCTGCAATGACTTCGGCACCGACATATACAAAGATCGTTACTGCGCCAAGGATAAGACCCGGGAACTGCATAATGGAAGTCTTACCTTCCGAACCCGATGCATCGCCTACAACATCGACTTCGTCGTCTTCCGCGGAAAGCTCCGGAAGCGGCGACAT
>JABXIR010000161.1 GCA_013372965.1 Gammaproteobacteria bacterium | reverse complement strand
GAACGATTCTGTCTCTCTTGATCACTGAGCCCTCATGCCACCACTGCCCATTGCGATCAATTTCAATATCAATGTCTCCGCTTAGAGGCGGGTTCCACTGTGCCAACATAGGTTGAAATAAAGGGATGGACGGCGTGGCCTCGGCAAATGACAAGTCGATTTCGGTCATTGCAAATACAATCGCGCGACGCGATCAAAAACCGACTTTAGTCGCTCATGCTGTGCGCCGTCAGCTAACAGAAGTTTAAGTAACACGCGACATTTTAACCCATCGAGCGTTGTACCGTTGATCGCACCGTCTTTTACCAGCAAACCAGCGGAACCCGGTTCCGCGTAGCTCGAGGCTAACACTTCGCCACCACCGGTTCGCGAACAAATGACGACGGGCTTTTTAGCCGCTAAACGCTTCAACGGCTCGACCAACCAGTGCGCAATGTTACCGCCACCAACCCCTTCGACGACCACGGCGTCGATATCATCATTCAGAGTACAGAAGTCGATGAGCGCCGGCGACATATCAAATACACAACGTATCAATTCGACATTGACTGGCTCGCGACCCTCGTTGTAATCGATCTGTAAACGTTTAGGAGCCGCTACGTAACGGGCACGCCCTTCGACCACCCAACCGACCGGACCCAAATTCGGAGAGACAAACGCGCGTAAATTAAAGGCGTGACGCTTTTCCACAAGTCGAGCTGCGTGGATCTCATCATTAATGACGACCACGGTTCCCATTTCAGATGTGGCTGGATGCAATGCTACCCGAGCTCCCGCCATTAAATTAGCGGAGCCGTCGGCACCGAGCTGCGACGGTCCCCGCATCGCAGCGGTGAACACGATACTGAGATCTCTCTGAGAGAACATGACATCGATAGCGAACGCCATTTCCTCAAGGGTGTCTGTACCCTGCATAACAACAAACGACTTAATTCCTTGATCAGCCCAAGCATTGATTTGATCCGCCAAATGGAACAGATCGACCGTTGACAGACTCGGGGAACCAATTTTATGCAAGGTGCAACAGCTAATCTCAGCGAGTCGGTCAAGCTGAGGTAAGGCTCGGCATATATCTTCGGCCGAAAGTTCAGGAAGAGCACCACCATCAGCCTGAGCCGACATCGTGATGGTGCCCCCCATCGAGATGATTCCGAGCTTTGTCATAAAGTTAGTCGATATCCGCCATTAGCGCCGCGTTACCGCCTGCAGCCGTTGTATTTATGCTCACAGTAACCTCATGAGCGAAACGCTGCAACGCCAAATGTTGGTCGTAACTATCGACGATAATCGGTAATGAACCTTCGACGGCGGAGGTAGCGGCCACTAATTCATCTTCTGGCGCCATTACAATGACTTCAAAGTGTCCGCTGCCAAGTAACTGCGCGTGCGCCGAGCGATCGGCTAGAACCACCTGCTCGATCGCTCCTCGAGCCACGAGCGGTCTCCATGTTTCAGGGAGCGGGTAATTTGCCGCAACGCCACAGACGTTACCGGCCAACAGGGCGAGAGTCAGCAAACTGTGTGCCTGCTCGAATGGAATATTTGGATCAATCCAAACACGCCCGCGAGCGCGAAGTTCAAGGGTATTTTGCTCACCCGTTGGTCCTGGCATCACATCGATGAGTTCCAACTGATCCTTCGCCCACGCGTGAATCGTGACCGGTTCACCTTCAACTCTCTTTAACTGATCCCAACGCTCATCAAGCGTCAGTTCACGCCAAGACTTTAGTCCTTTGACCGGGTCAACCAAGTCGACTTCGGTGCTGTACTCGACGGTTTGAGCCGTCAGAGGTGCATAGTCGAGGAAGCGAGACAAGTAGTTTGGTCCACCCGCTTTTGGACCCGTGCCCGACAAACCCGCGCCGCCAAAAGGTTGTACCCCAACCACAGCGCCAATGATGTTTCGGTTAACGTAAATATTGCCTGCATGAGACGCCTTAACCGCCTGACGAACATGGTCATCAATTCGGCTGTGGATTCCCATCGTCAATCCAAAGCCAGTGCTGTTGATACGGTCGAATACTTTAGAGAACTCACTCGCTTTATAGCGAACGACGTGAACAACTGGACCAAAGACTTCGCCCGGAAGAACATCGATCGAATCGATTTCGTAGAGCGTCGGCGCAAAGAAGTAACCGTGCTCGCATTCTTTCGGTAACGGGCAGCTGTAAAGTAACTTGCTTTTCTGCGACATGTAATCACGGTGTGCCGTTAAACGACCTAAGGCCTTATCATCAATCACTGGGCCCACGTCAATATCTGCGTTTGCCGGATTGCCAATTTTCAATTCCTTCATGGCACCAATGATCATCTCGATCAATGTATCGGCGACATCCTCTTGCACATAAAGGACGCGTAGAGCGGAACAACGCTGGCCAGCACTCTGAAAACCTGAGCGGATAACATCGTCGGTGACTTGCTCAGGCAGTGCCGTAGAGTCGACCACCATGCCGTTTTGACCACCGGTTTCTGCAACGATCACCGGCATACGACCGCCGCGCTTAGCAACGGTTTTCTGAATGTGCTGCGCCGTAGCCGTTGAACCGGTGAAGGTAATACCTGCGATGCGCTCGTCAGAAAGGAATGCTTCGCCTGCCGTTGCACCGTCTGTCATCGCAAGTTGTAACGCGGTTTTCGGAACGCCTGCTTCATAACACAACTCCACCGTGCGTTTCGCAATCAACATGGCTTGCTCGCTCGGTTTCGCGACCACTGTGTTTCCTGCACCAAGCGCAGCGGCTACCTGGCCCAAGAAAATGGCCAACGGGAAGTTCCAAGGGCTAATACACAACACGACTCCGAGCGGCGACTTGCCAGAGGACTTCTCCGCATCCATTGCATAATAACGGCAAAAATCGATCGCTTCGCGGATTTCCGCATCGGCATCGCTGACTAACTTTCCGGCCTCGGTAATGAGTAGCCCGGTGAGTTCTGCTTTATGACTTTCGAGTAAGTCACCGATGCGGAACAACATCGCAGCGCGCGCGGCACTGCCCATGGCAGCCCAGCCCGCAGGATCAAGTTCGGACAGGGCAGAACGACACTCCTCGACCGACATCAACTTAGTAATTGCCAGTGGAGCACGGACGTCCGACGGATTGACGACGTGGTACTCTTCCCCGCTAAACTCGGACTTCGACAGCGCCACAAGACGATCTTTTGCCTCCGCCAACTCAGAGTAGGCAACGGCTTGATCGGTCGAAGTTTCCAAATTCCAGCCCGATGAATTTGTGCGGGTGCCGTAAATTCGTGCAGGTAGTTCAATTTTATCGTGCTTGGCGTTCTCAACTTCGCGCAGTTGAGTTACGGGATCATTGAGTAGGCTTTCAACCGGATAATCTGGGTCGGACACTTTGTTAACGAACGAAGAGTTTGCACCGTTTTCAAGTAAACGACGAACGAGATATGCAAGAAGATGCTCGTGCTCGCCTACGGGAGCATAAATACGCACTGGTCCTTCGTATATTCCGTTCTGACGAAGCCCCTCGAACATGTGCTCACCCATACCATGCAAACGCTGGAATTCGAAACCGTCGTAGTGATCGGTCAAATTCAATATCGTCGCTGCGGTAATTGCATTGTGCGTCGCGAATTGCGGGAATATCCAATCACGATCGTTCAAAAGCTGAGCCGCACACGCCTGGTATGAAACATCGGTAGTGTATTTGCGAGTGTACACTGGGAAATCGACGTAGCCGCCTTCTTGAGCATGCTTGATTTCATAGTCCCAATAAGCGCCCTTGACCAAACGAACCATCATCTTGCGCTTATTCGACTCGGCGAGATCCCGAAGGAAGTTAAGCACCACCGGCGTCGCCTTGTGATATGCCTGAACTGCTAAGCCGAAACCGTTCCAATCGCCCAGACCACCGTCGTTCATAACGCGTTGGATTAAGCCCATTGAAAGAGTGAGGCGATCCGCTTCTTCCGCATCAACCGTTAAATTAACGTCGCCGGCCTTAGCAATCTCGGCAAGCGCCATAAGACGCTCGAAAACTTCACTTTGAACTCGGTCGTCTTGAGAAAACTGATAGCGAGGGTGTATGGCTGACAACTTGATCGAAATACCAGGGCCTTCCACAGGCCCGCGTCCACCGGATTGTTTGGCAATTTTATGGATGGCGTCTTCATATGCGGCGAAGTAACGGTCCGCATCACGCATCGTGCGAGCCCCCTCGCCCAACATGTCATAACTGTAGCGATAACCTTGAGATTCCCAAGACTTGGCTTTTTTAAACGCGTCACCTAGGTTCTCACCCAAAACGAACTGCTTGCCCATGACTTGCATCGCAACTTTGACCGACGCACGAATGACAGGCTCGCCTAAACGTCGCACGGTTTTTTGAACCGTATCGATCGCATTAGCTCGCTCTTTGCGACCAAGCTCGAGGAAACGTCCCGTTAAAAAGAGCCCCCAACTCGATGCATTTAACAACCAGCTCTCGCCTTTACCAACGTACTCTCCCCATGCACCGGAAAGAAGTTTATCCGCAATTAAACGATCGGCCGTGAGTGAGTCGGGAACACGAAGCAAGCTCTCGGCTAAACACATCAGAAGAATGCCTTCCGTTTCCGACAAAGAATACTCACGCAACATCGACTCGACACCAATAGAATTGGTCGATGATTTACGGATGTGCTCAATTAATGTCGCGGCGTGCGCAAACACGACGTCGCGATTTACCGGATGTGCATCAACAGCGGCGAGTAAGTCTCGGCGGGCGCTTTCTTCGTCGCGAAGAAGGTATTGATCAATTGCGCTGAGGTCGCGCGGAAACAAACTTTCGTTAAACGTCATTTGCAGTCCTTTCGATGTACGGCTAATAGCTTTGATTTTAGTTCAGATATGCCAAATTCAAAGCCATGCTATCGCAGAGTTTTTGGCTTGACTATATGTACCTACGACTACTCAGAAAAACGAATAATCCATTCAAATTAAAGAGCCAGAAATAGAAAAAGGCCAGTAAACTGGCCTTTAAACGAAAGATTGTTGCGTCGGTAACGGGTTACTCTTTTAATGCCGCCGTGCAACCAAACGATACTAGCAACGAAAAAATTGCGCCAACTGGCACGATAGTAGTCCAGTCGTAGCGCGTTAGAGGCTCTGCGATTGCTTCTGCAACGGAGTGCCCCGACATAATCGAGAAAAGCCCAAAAGCGAGTAGCAGACCTACGACACTAACGATGATCTTGCGCCAGCGCAAGAAACGAGCGGTTTCTTCTTGGGCGATGGCTTCCATCACACCTGTGCTGAATCCGTTGTCATCGATGTAGTTATCGGAAACTTCTACACTCTTGAGTGCTTCTTCTAACCATTGTGTTTCGAGTTTATTAACCATACTCACCCTCTCTTCGCCATCCGGCCAGCAATGTCGCTAACTTTGCCTTACCGCGATTTACATGAGACTTAACCGTGCCTAACGGTAACCCCATAATAGTACTTGCCTCGGCTTGTGTCATCTCTTGTTGCAAACACAAATAAATAGCCATTCTTTGATCACTCGATAACGTGCTAAGAGCTTCATCTAACGCTTCTCTCTTCATACCCGCGCTAAAATCCGTCTCTACCTCGGAATCTGGGACCTCATCGACGTAGTCTTCAGGTCGACGCTTCTTGGCTCTGTAGTGATCTCGATACACGTTCCATGCAATCGAAAAAAGCCAGGTCTTAAATCCAGATTCGCCTCGAAAGTTTTTCAGTCCTTTAAACGCCTTGATGAACGTATCTTGCGCTAAATCGTCTGCAAGAGCTAAATCACCAGAGGTTAACTTTCGAAGCAGCTGCCTTACATCACTTTGGTACCGCTTAATTAACTCACCGAAAGCATGTTGGCAGCGCTTTTTTTGCACTCGAGCGATCAGTTGTTCCTCACTGATCGCCATCCAACCGCTCCTTAAAGTTCTTCTGGTTGACTAGGACTCGCGTGGTGTAACCAAAGGAACGCTGCGCCTGCAAACAAGATAATCAATCCGAACCATAAGTCCTCCCAGTTTCCGTCGAACATGAAGCCCAGTGATACTGCTGCACCAATCGCGGTTAAAATCGCGCCCTTACGGAGGTCTTTGCGTCCAACATTCGCTTTACTAGAGGCACGCTTCGCATCACCTGCTAGCGCTGCTCGAATTTCGTCAATGGTGTCTGGATCCATGTTCGGATTACGAGCGACAATCTCTGATACCGCTTGCACTGCTGCCTTGCGACGTTGTGTTCTAAAGTAACTGACTAAGCCAACAATTAATACGGGGGTACCGAAAATTACGATCACACTGAGCATCGGCATGAGCATCTCAAAACGACTTTCTCGATCGCTGAACGACTGTTTCGCCTCGAGCCACTCGTTGAGATAACCCTCGTCAATCACACCAACAAGCATCACATTAGGCTCAACTGGGTCGCTAAATTGCACCTCAAACTCACCTTGCTTACTGATGATGTGCTGCGCCAACTCACCGGCATTCAAGTTGCCAAGCTCACTACCCAGCTCACTTTCAAGCTCACGAATGATTAAATTAATCTCGGTTCTCGCTTGCAGGGCTTCGCGATCGCCACCCATTTCTTCAATCGCTTCAATACGAGCTCTGACACGATCCATACGCTCTTCGATTTCGAACACACGCTCATCTGCGCGCTCTTCTTTAATCTCTAAATCGAAGGTGTGAACAACCGTTTCTTCTGACTCGCTATTGGCTGCTGAGTCATCCTGCATCGCTGCAAAACTGCCGCTAGACAAAGGAACGAGCGCTGCTGTAATCGCCAATGCCCGAAGAATTTTCTTAAAATTTAAGTTCTGCATTTTCTAACCCCTGTTAGATTTTTGTATTCAGTTATTAATACAGACGCTACTGCGAGTCTTTTGGATGCAACTGAAGTTTATTTTTTCGTACATTTCGAATTCGTTCAATCCACTCCGTTGCGTTATCTAATTCACCGTGCTCGTTAAGCGGTGGAAAAGCGATACCACGCTCTTTGCAATACTGAGCTAATGTTGGCTGACTAATCTCAAACATGATTCGCTCTGCCACCTCGGGGTCGAGCGTTCGTTCTCCGTACATGCCTTTATCGACGCGTTGGCGTTCGGCCTCTGATAAAATAATCGCTGCCGCTACTGATACGTTGAATGATTCTACTGCTCCATACATCGGGATCGTAACGCAGTGATCAGCCAGTTCAATTGCATCTTCGCTTACACCCGTCTTTTCGTTACCCAATACAATGGCAGTAGGAACGGTATAGTCAATCTCTCTGTAATGCTTAGAGTCATCACTGAGATGGGTGACAATGATTTGCATCCCCTGCTCTTTGAGTGGAACAAGCGCTTCTCGCGTCGATTTATAAGTATGGATGTTCAGCCATTTTTGACTGCCCAATGCGGTGCCCCTAAATGTGCGGGCTGCACGTCGATCGAATACACGGTGTAGATCTGATACGCCGAACGCGTCGCACGTTCGCATCACAGCAGACAGGTTCTGTTGTTTGTGGATTCCATCGTTAACGACCGTAAGCGTCGTTTGACGATTATCAAAGACACGGTTAAAAAACGCCAGACGCTCAGGAGTCATCGATTGATACCTGCGAAACGCAAAAAGTTGTTCGAAGTCATGTCTGAAAACTCTTCGAAATTCGCACCGCGTAAATCCGCGACGAATTCTGCAACATCTCGGACATAGCCGGGAAGGTTCGGCTTCCCTCTATTTGGGACGGGTGTCAGCCACGGAGCGTCGGTTTCGATCAGCAGTCGATCGGCGGGTACTCTTCTCGCCACATCACGCAGACTGTCTGCATTTCTAAAGGTAACAATGCCTGATATTGAGATGTAATAGCCTAAATCGAGCGCTTGTTTCGCCATCTCCCATGACTCGGTAAAACAATGCAGCACACCCGCAGAACTCGGATTGCCGTGAGCCTTAATGAGATCAATAGTGTCTGCTTGTGCCGCACGGGTATGTATGACGGTTGGTTTTGCGAGCACACCCGCCAACTCGAGGTGCTCAGCAAACAATCGACGCTGTGCTGTTAACGCGCTTTCTTCCGTCTCATAATGGTAATCCAGACCCGTCTCACCAATCGCGACGACTTTTGAATGTTCCATGAATTCTCGAACGGGATCTATCGTTGAATCAGCCGTCACCGAGAGTGGATGAATGCCTACCGATGCCCATACATCGTCGTGACGCTCTGCGATCGCAACAACGTTCCCAAGCTCTTCGGCGTTAACACCGATGCACATCACACCAGTGACGCCACGCGCCCGAGCATCGTTCAACGCGTCGTCTGCACTGATGTGCAAACGATCTAAATGACAATGACTATCTATCAGCATAATTACAGGGTACTGGTTGGCCTAGCAGACTGAAGTGAGCCCGTAAGAAGCTGTTCGATATGATTTTTGACCCCTTGCCCGTCCTCGACGAACTGAAAACCAACGCCCTGAGGCTTGCCAGTTTGTGCTCCGCGAGGAGTTATCCATACCACTTTACCCGTTACCCCAAACTTTTGCGGGTCTTCGAGGAAGGAAAGTGCCAAAAATACTTCGTCGCCTACGTTAAACCGACGATTGGTAGGGATAAACACGCCGCCGCCAATTAGGAACGGCATATAAGACGAGTACAGTCCTGTGCTGTCGACAAATTTATAATTTAAAAAACCACCGGCTGCGTCCGACATTTTAGCTCCGAAATTTCACACTTAAGATCTTAGGATCGAATTTTTACCATCTTATACCAATTTGCAAGCATGTGCTCTAGCACGAGCTGGAAGTTGGGATTAGATCCCGAAACGATACGATGTTTCTCAGCTAATAAGAGCTGATAGAACTCGTGAACCCCAATGGCGTTGTTCGGTCGATCTTGAGATGCGAGCCAAGTGACATAATCAACCCACCAGTTTACGAGTTGCTTCGGATCAACTTTGGCGAAGGTTGCCGCCGACTTCAATACATCAATATTCGCTCGAGCCTCTACGGCCAAAACATTGATCCACTGCTTAAGCCGATCGACACTACCGTCTTCGATCCACTGCAATAACTGAATTGGCCGGTCAGAGTAACGCCCACGAATATATTCGTTGAGATCAGCCTCGCCCTGCGCCAAGAAAAGTGCGTCGCTCTCCTGGCGGGATGGGCTTCTGACCACCAATCTCTGACAGCGACTCTGAATCGTTGGTAAAAGACGCTGCGGCTGTTCGGTAAGCAAGATTAGAAATGCATTATTGACCGGTTCTTCCAACGTTTTTAGTAGTGCGTTTGCGCCGTTCAAGTTCAGCGTGTCGGCTTCGTTGACCACGACGACACGCTTGCCATAATGGGAGGTGATTTGAAGAAAGTCGATTAACTCACGTACCTGCTTGATCTTGATCACACCCGCGTCTGCTTCTCGTGATACCGTCAAGAAATCAGGATGATTACCAGCGGCTAGCAGCACGCAAGAGCGACAGCTGCAGCGCTCTGAGCTATTCGACGCCTGCTCACATAAAATGGTTTTGGCGAGCATTGGACCTAACTGATCAAGACCGATACCTGCGGTGCCCGTCGCAAGGACAGCATGTCCTAATCGGCCGCGTGCTAGCGTTGACTTAACTTCATTAACACTTTCAACAATCCACGGTAATTGATCAAACGGAGTCATCGGTCAAGAAACGTGCTTAGCGCACGGGTTAGCTGTAGCTCTACGTTTTCGATCGACTGTTCAGCATCGATCACCTGATATCGTTGAGGAGCACTCGCAGCGAGCTCTAAGTAACCCGTGCGAACTCGCTCAAAAAATGCGTACTGTTCTTTTTCGATTCGATCAAGCGACCCGCGCGCGCCGGCTCGTTGCATACCAACTTTTGGATCGATATCGAAGACAATCGTTAGGTCGGGACGAAGATCCCCCTGAACCAGCTGCTCGAGAACCGCAATATCGCTCTTGGACATCCCTCGACCGTAGCCTTGATAAGCGTATGTCGCGTCGGTAAAGCGATCGCAAATAACGACGTCGCCACGCTCCAGCGCGGGTTGAATGACTTCAGCAAGATGTTGAGATCGAGAAGCAAACATTAACAGTAGCTCGGTAATCGGCGCTACCGTTTCAGAATGCTCGGCGAGTACTAGGCTGCGAATCTGCTCGGACAAGGGGGTCCCACCGGGTTCCCGTGTCAGCGTCACTTGGTAGCCACGAGACTCAAACCAGGCTTTAGCCGCCGCGATGTTCGTTGATTTTCCTGCACCTTCGCCACCTTCGACGGTAATAAACATGCCTGTCATTAATTGTCTTGTCCTAATTGATAGCGGCGAACCGCTCGATTATGTTCTTCGAGTGTTTCACTAAAGTAATGAGATCCGTCGCCCTTTGCAACGAAATATAAGTACTCAGTTGGCTCGTGCACCATCACAGCACGAAGCGCATCACGAGACACTAACGCAATCGGCGTTGGCGGTAATCCCCTGATGACGTAGGTATTCCATGGCGTGTGTGATCTCAAATCGCGTCGAGTAATGTTGCCATTGAAATCGGGTAGTAAACCGTAAATAACCGTAGGGTCCGTTTGTAAACGCATCCCTAATCGAAGCCGCTGAATAAATACACTTGCTATGACCGGACGCTCACTGACCAACGCCGTTTCCTTTTCCACGATTGAAGCGAGAATCAATACCTCGTCAAGCGTGTTCAAAGGAAGACCCTCTAAGGCGGCGGTATCTAATTCGTCCAGCCATGACTGCAATTCTCGATTGGCGTCCAACAATAAATCAGACGCTTTCGTGCCACGCGTGACATAGAAAGTTTCGGCGGCGAATCGTCCCTCTGCCGACGATACCCTGAAACCGAGCTCATCTGCGAGCGCTTGAGGTGTCGTTGACTCAATATCGTATTCAAGGAATTCCAACCCGCGTAATTGCGCCAATACATCGTAGACGTTGGTTCCTTCGACCAGTGTGACCGAATACTGCTTAACTTCGCCATTGGCGAGCATGGACCAGATTTGAGCAGTCGTAGAACCCGCTGGAAAGACGTATTCACCCGCCTTTGCCTGTTGCAGCCCAAGTATCGTCCGCCATTTTCGATACCAACGCGAATCTGGAATCAAGCCCAGTTGTGAAAGTTGTATTAGTACCTGATTCGTCGATGCACCGCGAGGCACCACTAGCTCGTGAGCGTTCGCAAGGGACGATTCGTTCCACCGCTGAGACCAGTTCATATGAACGGCAAGGGTACCCGCGAATGTGACCAAACAAACGACTATCACCACCGCTATCGCGCGTTTTAACATCGATATAAATCCTCAACGATCTCATCCAACGGGAGCTGACCTTCTGGGAACGTCAGGCGATCGATGCAGTGAACGCGACTGATGCCGCGAAGCGCATTAACTTCCCATACAGCATCAAAATCGCACACATGTTCTAGATAGATAGAATCCTCAATCATATCGATCCCCCTTTGCTCGAGGGGTTGCTTCATCGCCGCGAGCATGACTCCTCGTACACCGCCACCATTTAAGTTGGGTGTGTACAAACGTCCTTCTCGCTCAAACAATAAATTGCCCCGTTGTGTTTCGATAATACACCCAGTGGTATCGACAAAACAGGCGAGTTGACCACCGATCTGAGACGAAAGAACATAAGACAACGCGGAAGCTGACTTTAACCCCGCTAGCGAGCGATCGTAATCTTTTTGGACCGTATTGAGGGCAACCGAGGGATTTTCTCCGAAACTAGTAGGCTCAAACCAAGCCATGAACTCGGCCGAGGAAATACCCCGCGCATAACCGCCCGCCTGCGAACCTGCTGCGAACACAGCCACCCTAAGCATACCCGTTTCGACGAGACCGAGTTGATTAAGCGTCGCTGCTAAATCAAATGCACGCAAATTTAACCGCTTACACGCCTCATTCAGGCGCTTTTGATGGTATTGAGCTAATGGAACGCGCCCCTTACTGACACGAATCGTTTCGAAGACCCCGTCACCGTACCTCAGTAAGCGATTATCCGGCGAAATGGCCGCATCTTCTTCGCCGTTGACCCAAAATCGCTTAGTCATCGAAGCGTTTAAACACAAGTGTACCGTTGGTACCACCGAAGCCAAATGAGTTCGACATAGCCACTTCGATAGGACGAGCTTGTGCATGATTCGGAACGAAATTCAGCCCCAAATCGACGTCGGTAGACTGTAGATTAATCGTCGGTGGTGCAACTTGATCTCGAATCGCCAAGACCGAGAATATCGCCTCAACCGCTCCTGCTGCTCCGAGCAAGTGACCAATCATTGACTTAGTCGAACTGACCGCGGCATTCTCTGCGTGGCTTTTCAGGACCGCCTTGACCGCCATCGCCTCCGCTAGATCGCCAGCCTTGGTTGAAGTACCGTGAGCGTTTATGTAGTCAACGGTCGATGGATCAAGTCGCGCGTCATTCAGCGCATTGAGCATCGATCGAGCAGCACCTTCGCCATCTGCCGGTGGAGAGGTCATGTGATATGCATCATCGCTCATACCGAAACCGACGAGTTCGGCATAGATTTTAGCACCGCGTTGCCGCGCATGATCCAATTCTTCAAGAACAACAACCCCTGCGCCATCGGAGAGAACAAAACCATCACGATCACGATCCCAAGGACGACTCGCCGCTGTAGGGTCATCGTTTCGCGTCGACAACGCTCGCGCTGCTGCGAATCCGCCGAGACCGACGTGAGTTGTGGCCATCTCAGCACCGCCGGCTAACATTACATCGGCATCGCCATACTGAATGGTTCTAGCCGCCATTCCGATATTATGCGTGCCCGTAGTACAGGCGGTTACCACAGAGACGTTAGGGCCTTTTAAGCAATACTTCATTGCCAAATTGCCAGCAATCATGTTGATAATCGAACCCGGTACAAAGAAAGGGCTCATTCGACGGGGCCCACGCTCATCAATAACTGATTTCGCCGCCTCAATACTCGAAATACCACCAATGCCTGAACCAATTGCAGCGCCACAGCGAGTTGGATCAGTCGTTGAGAAATCAATTCCGGAATCATCAACCGCCTGAATACCGGCAGCCATTCCGTACTGAATAAATAAATCTTGAAACTTGGCTTCTTTGGAAGAAATGTAAGGGCTATGATCAAAGTCAGGGATACTTCCACCAAAACGCGTACTGAACGCGGAAGTGTCAAAGGACGTTAACTCTCGGATGCCGCTTCGACCCTCTAGTAAACCCTTCCATGTCGCAGAGGCATTCGTTGCTAACGGAGTTATCGCGCCAATGCCTGTCACTACCACGCGTCGTTTTGTCATTTCAATTCCTTAAATTTTAAGCCAAAAAAAACCGCACTTAATAAAATTAGGTGCGGCCTTTTCTTCGAGACTAAACCGAACTTGGATTAGTCTTCGAGGTTTGCGTTGATGTAATCAACTGCAAGCTGGACAGTTGTAATTTTCTCAGCTTCCTCGTCAGGAATTTCAGTGTCGAATTCCTCTTCAAGAGCCATTACAAGCTCTACAGTGTCTAGTGAGTCTGCGCCAAGGTCTTCAACGAAAGACGCATCAATAGTCACTTCTTCTTCTTTAACATTTAGTTGCTCTGCAACGATTTTTACAACGCGTTCAACGATGCTGCTCATAATTCCATCAACTCCGATAGATATTTAACGTTCGCGTGTGCGATTGCACACTCTCAATTTATTTTGGACGAAATCTTACACGTGTGTTGCGTGACTTTCCAGTTCTATCAATCACTATTCGTGACTGAGCGCACCTTACATGTACATGCCGCCGTTTACATGAATCGTTTCACCGGTAACGTAAGAGGCACCTTCAGATGCTAAAAACGCCACAACCGATGCGATTTCTTCAGGTTTACCCAGACGACCCGCCGGCACGTTAGACAACATCATTGCCTTGTGATCTTCCGATAATTCGTCCGTCATGTCGGTCGCAATAAACCCAGGCGCTACCGTATTGGCAGTGACTCCACGGCTACCGAGCTCTTTTGCAAGTGATCGAGTAAAGCCTTCAACACCGGCCTTAGTTGCACAGTAATTTGCTTGACCGACGTTACCCATTTGTCCTACGACTGAACCGATGTTAATGACTCGACCCCAACGGGCTTTAGTCATACCGCGCAAACAGGCTTTGGTCACACGATAGACAGACGAGAGGTTGGTATTAATCACATCGTTCCACTCATCTTCTTTCATACGAAGCATGATGTTGTCTTTCGTAATACCGGCATTGTTAACCAACACGGTAGGTGCTCCGAACTCTTCCGTAATTTGCTTGACTGTTTGCTCAACCTGCTCGGCATCCGTAACATTAAGCTTCATACCACAACCGTTGAAACCTAAATCAGCAAAACGCTCGCTGATGGCGCTCGCGCCGCCGTCTGAAGTCGCTGTTCCGATGACGGTAAAGCCTGCCTTACCCAATGCATCGGCAATGGCTCTGCCGATTCCGCGAGAGGCACCTGTTACTAGAGCTACTCTTGATTCCATAATTATTCCACCATTCCTAAAGCTTTATCAAAACCTGCTACGTCTTCGAGTGAAGCGACGTTAAAACTGCGCGATACTTTTTTATTCAAACCACATAAAACTTTTCCGGGCCCGCACTCAATAATCGTTTCGATTCCTGATGACGCGAAAAGTTCCGCAGTTTCAGTCCAACGGACCGGCGAATAGATTTGTTCCAACATAATCGCTTTGATTGCTTCAGGGCTAGACTCCTCTGCAACGGTCACGTTATGGATCACACGAATCATTGGCGTATTAAAAGTTACCTCACCGACTTCCGCGGCGAGTTCGTCTGCAGCTGGTTTCATCATCGGCGTATGGAATGGCGCACTGACCGCAAGGGCAATTGCACGCTTCGCACCGGCTTCCGTCGCTGCAGCAATCGCCGCTTCGACCGACGCATTATCGCCTGCGATAACGACTTGACCGGGACAGTTAAAGTTCACCGCATGTGCGCCCGTTGCCGTGCAAACCTCGCGCACTTGGTCATCACTTAGGCCGAGGATAGCGGCCATACCGCCCTCACCCTGGGGCACTGCTTTTTGCATCAAGGCACCACGACTCGCAACGAGTCTCACGGCATCTTTGAATGCAACAACCCCAGCGGCCACCAGTGCTGACCACTCACCTAAACTATGGCCTGCCACAACCGTAGGACGAACATCAGTTGACTGTTCGTAGGCACGGTAACAGGCGATACTGGCCGTAAGTAACAAAGGCTGAGTGATTTCGGTTTGATTAATCTTTTCTTGTGGGCCAGATTGGGTCAGCTCCCACAAGTCGTATCCGAGCACTTCACTCGCTTCAGCGAAGGTCTCGTTTACGATCGGAAAACGTTCCGCTAAGTCGGCCAACATGCCAACTTTCTGACTGCCTTGTCCTGGAAAAACGAAGGCTAATGCTGCGTGTGTCATGGGTTTTTAAAAACCTCTTTAATGTTTAATAAAAAATTTATTCACCGATGTCGCTTGTTTCTTCAAGAACCGAGCGAATCGACGCGGGTAATTGTGCTTCAACAGCTCGACGGGCGCAATCAATCGCGGCCAGAAAAGCCTCTGTATTAGCGGATCCGTGACTTTTAACAACGACTTGCTCCAAACCAAGAAGCATCGCGCCGTTATAACGTCGAGGATTGAGCCAATTAACGACACGATAAAGCAGTGCTTTCGTTAATGGCGTAAATAAACGTCTCCAGCCGCGTGAAACAGATTGAAGAATTCGGTCTCGCACGTGTAGCGCGAGCCCCTCCGTGGTTTTAAGGGCCACGTTGCCAACGAAGCCATCACAAACAACCACATCGACGTTTGAATCGAATAGATGATCACCTTCGACAAACCCGACAAAATTGAGTCGAGCATCCGCTTCAATGAGCGCTGCGGCCTTTTTGACCACGGAGGTTCCTTTTAGTTCTTCGGTACCGACGTTAAGCAAGGCAACACGAGGCCGCTGAACTCCTTCGACATGAGTCGCCAATGCACTCGCCATCAATGCGAAGTCACGTAGTTGTTTACTTGTGACGCTGATATTGGCACCACAATCCGCTAGGAAGAAGCAACCGTCCTGACGAGGCAGCTGCGCGCAAATCGCAGGACGCTTCAACTGCGGCTGGCATTTGATGTGCTTTACACCGAGAGCCATAAGCGCGCCGGTATTTCCTGCTGACACAACGCCGTCAACCCGTCCTTCGGCTAACAATGCCAGCGCAAGAGACATCGTCGAATCGTTTCGATCTCGCAGAACCGATGCAACCGACTCTTCTTGAGAGATGACGCGAGAACAGTGAAGAATCCGATAACGAGAAAGTAAATGAGG
>JABXIR010000286.1 GCA_013372965.1 Gammaproteobacteria bacterium | reverse complement strand
GCTGCCAAAGGCTATGGTAGTCAAGCGGAAACATCGGTTCGTGAGGCTTGGAAAGCCGTCGGCGTGTTGACATCAAGTGAGGCTGGCGGCTCCTCTGGAGGTTCTAGCGGCTCTAATAACGCACCCGGCTCGGGAGGAGGCTGTACGATCGGCACGCCGAGCAACGGGAATCATGCGCTACTTCTCCTGCTTGCAATACTGATCGCATGGCGCATCCGAAAACGTCTCATTTAGTCGTTACCTTAACGGCTCACCCAGCGACCTTCTTGGTAGCAGGGGGCATCGCCGTTGGCGTCGGTGCACTCCAAGACACCCCTTCGGATCCCGCACTAACCACTCTATTTCTTTGGCTCGCAATGGCGCCCTTTGCAGAAGAGTTAGTGTTTAGAGGCGCACTGCTCGAGTGGTTAAGCCGTCGAATTTCCGATCTCGCAGCCAACGTCATTTGCAGTGCTCTATTCGTGATAGCGCATTACGTGTTCGTGCCTTCGCTATGGTCTTTGTTGACATTTATCCCGTCCATTTGGTTCGGTCTTTTGTATCTTCGTCACCGAGATTTAGTATTACCGACCTGCGCCCACGCACTCTGCAATGTGGCTTTTATCGTGGGGCATGTCTACTTTCACAACTAAATACGACGTACACAGATCCAAAGTCTATACTCGTTGAGCAACCAACTATAAATGCTCAGGGCTCTCCAGATGAAGAAAATCGCGCTCGCGTTTTTTTTACTTATGTTTCCTGTCAATTTATTGGCGACCGTCCCGGTACCCGCCCAGTCGGGCACAACGGGGATCGTCATTGACGAGTGGACCGACACCATTGATCGTAGAGCGAACTCTCTGTCCCGCTCTACGAGTGTATGGCAGTCGCTCGATCATCAGCTGGCAACCGAGATACAAGCGCTCTCGCGCATGAATATTCAAGGTGAATTCGAGGAGGCTTCTGATATCCAGTCTCGCTACCAAAACATCCAATCACTGATCGAAATACGACGCTATTTCTTTGTGCACGGTCACCGCTCGTTAGTCGACGACTTAATTGGTTTTGGGCACGCAGGCCAAGCGTCAGCAAACATCGAAATTGAAGCGCTAACATCGTTATTGCATTCCCAGTGGGCTTTAAACATCCATTACCTTTGGGATACAAAAACTGGGATACGATTAGACGGGTCTCGCCAAGCCAAAATCGCCTCGCAAGTTCTCGCTGTATTACTATTAATTATGCTTTGGCGCCGCGTAGTTATCCCCAAACTTAGCGCAAATCTCAAAGCGTCTAGCCGAAAAGATCGTGCTCGAAGAACCGACGTTTACTGGCTGCTACTGCGCTCGCGGGCACCTTGGGCATGGCTCGGTGTATTGCTGTTGGTCAACTGGAGTATTTCATCGAATATCCCGTTAGCCGACTTCAATACACTCGTGAGTCCACTAAGTAGTGCACTTATATTAATCGGTATCGGCCGATTTATTTATCATCTCGGCAGTGTGCAATATCATCGCGTCGATGTGAAAGACCCTACGTTAGTGCGCCGCCAAGTCACTGTGAGAACGCTATTCGCAGCAATCGCGATTTCGGCGGCCTCCCTGAGTCTTCTCGAAGCAACCGGACTGTCCGAGATGACGATTTACAGTTGGACGATCAGCGTTTCAATCGTCGTTCTACTGTTGCTGTGTGTGATATTCGCCTTCGTTTGGAAGGCGCGCAACATCAAAACAATACAGCGCAAGGAATATCGCAATAGCTGGTGTTTCGAGCTTATCCACAAGTATCGTTCAGGATTGTACGCGCCCTTACAAACCATCCTGCTCGCGCTCTACCTATCTTCTCAATGGCTACTTCGCTCGTTCATAGCAATTCTCACAGCAAGCTCAGTGATTCGTTCTTGGTTGGGGATCTTTTTCGAGAAAATGGTGAGAGAAGCGCATGCGACCGACTCAGGTCGCGAACCATTACCCCAAGAAGCTCGAGAGCCTTTGTACCTTGGTCCTAAACAAATCATTGAGGTCTACGAAACTGAGAGAGAGGCTCTCATCCGCAACGCATCGATCCCGCAATCCACTGTCTCTATGGTGTATGGTCAACGTGCGATGGGGAAAACTCGCTTGATCAAAACCGTCCTAGCGAATTTCGACGAGGGGATGACGTTAGATGACGGTTCTAAGATTACGACGTTATATGTCAGCTGCCCAGACGGTGGCTTTACAGAGTTAACAGAGACACTCGCCACCGCGATGGGTCACGATGCTGAACAAGCCGCTGAAGTGATCAGCCAAATTCGCTCGGAGTCGTCGCTTCTCATCGCGATCGACAATGTCCATAAGTTGATCACGCCGTCACTCGGCGGCTTGAGTGAGTTCGAACGGCTACTTCGCCTAGTCAGGCGCTCGGCTGAGGGAATCTCTTGGATTCTTAGCATGGACGTCGCGTGCTGGCGTTACTTCAACCGAGCTCGAGGCGAGCGCTACCGCTTCGACCTAGAGCTTGCGCTTCAGGCTTGGAACGAAGATCAACTGCGACAACTAATTGAATCCACACTTAAGTCCAATAATTTGAGTGCCGATTTTTCAACAGTTCAATTGCCCCGACAGCCAGATGAGTTTATTCAACTGACCGAACAAGAACAAAAATCTGGCCGCTATTTTCGAGTGTTATCTCAGCACGCACGGGGAAACCCGGGATTCGCCCTAATGTATTTCACGCAGTCACTCACACTGCCCGCGCGAAAAAACAGTCACCACTACAGTGTTGGGATGTTCGACTTATCCCATCATGGCAAACTCGACACCTTGGGCATTGAGAAACTGCTGATCCTTCGGGCGCTCGCCCAAATGGGCCGAGCGGATCGCGTAAGAATTGAAGCCGCGACTCAAACCCCAACCGAAGAAGTCACTGACAGCCTGCGACACCTAAGAAACATCGGTGCCGTGAAACGTCGCGAAAATGCACTCTACGAGATTTCTTGGGAGTGGTATCCCGAGGTGTTAGAGCTCCTTAACCGCAAACATTTATTGCAACTTTTCGGGGGGACAGCCTCATGAAACGATTATTTGCCCTGCTGAGTTCTTTATCTATCAGCGCGAGTGCTTTGGGTCAAATCGACCAAGGACAGGCTATTCCCATCGACGAACTCACAGGGCTCATTCGCTGGGGCGGTGTCTTTGCATCCTCACTCATTATTGTGGGACTCATCATATTTCTTCGATTTTTTCGAGGCTACATCGACCAATTAAGCGAGCGGTTCGTCAGTAAGCGCTTGGTTTTGCATAAATTCGAAACGATCGTACAGTTCTTTCTGTATGCCATCGGCACCATCACGGTAATCGCACTCTCGATAAAACTCGACGATCGTATCCTTACGCTAATCGGAGGCACTCTCGCCGTTGCCTTTGGCTTCGGTTTAAAAGATCTCGCGGGCTCGCTAATCGCCGGAATCATGATCATGATGGATAGCCCATTTCAAGTGGGCGATCGACTGCAGTTCGGCGGGCATTATGGTGACGTACTCAGTATCGGACTGCGCAGTGTCAAACTACGCACATTAACTGACGACATTGTAACGATACCCAACAACAAGTTTCTTTCTGAGATAACCTCGTCCGGAAATTTCGGCGAGCTCGACATGCACGTATCGATGGACTTCTTCATCGCCAACGATCAGGACGTCATTAAGGCGAGAAATATTATTTCTGAGGCAGCGGCATCGAGCCGCTACGTTTACCTACCTAAGCCAATCGTTGTCCTTGTTAAACAAACGGTGCTTCACAACTACATCGCGATAAAACTGACTTTAAAAGCCTACGTGCTGGACACACAGTACGAAAAGCTATTCGAAACCGATGTAAATCTCAGAGTCATCCAAGCGTTTAGGGAGGCGGACATTAGAACCGCCTCGATCGAGCACCACAATCAATCGAAAACGGAGAACACCGATTCCTCATTTATTGACTAAGCTCATCAAAAGAAACGTATTTATTGGGGAAACTGCTTGAAGCTTAATGTGCTACTAACCACTTTACTGTTCGGAATTGCATTAGTTATTCCGCTGGTTAGTCACATCTATCTCTCGGCGAGCGCCGAGCGAATCATCGACACCGAATCCAGAAAATACGTTCGTGATGAACTACTCACATTGAAATCGGTTATTGAGAATCTAGCGAGGAACGATGCCATTGACTTAGCAGCTGACGCTATGATCCGTAGCTCGTCCGATGAGGACGATTACAGCATCATTCTCAGCGAGAACGCAGATGTTCTACTCTCAAGCACAGCGCATCCGAGTGTGGGCCTGCGGGAAGCTAGAACACTTATCGCGACTCAGGAAGCGCAACCGCCACTGAGCTATCACAACGAAAGCTTATACATTGAAGCCACTCCAATTTGTATTGTTCCGCCGTCCTGCTCGTGGCTGGTCGTTGTCAAAGACACAACACAACAACTCAAAGCAGCGTCAATATTGGCCGCGCGGGAAAGTGCTATCATCCTACTTCTTGCCATGACCTCTGTCGGGGTCCTGCTCGTTATCATACACATCAAATTCTCGGTACGGATTGATTATTTAACCCACATGTTGACACGCTGGAAGCTCGGTGATCGAGAAGCACGCATCGAGATGACTGGTAAAGATGAACTCGCGGTTATCGGCACCGCCGTTGATCAGCTAGTTCAGCAGTTCGACCGCGATCACGAACTCTTGATTGCGAGCCAACAGCTCAATACCGCTATCATCGACAGCTCGAACTATGCCATTATCACTACCGACCGCTCGGGGCTCATACTGTCACTGAACCACGCCGGCGAGCGATTGCTCGGTTACGCGGCTTCCGAATTAGTTAAAGTCTGCACACCTCTCGTAATCCAAGACCGCAGCCACTTCAGCGAACACGGCTCAATGGTTGCTAATTTCCAATTAAGCTACAACGTCAAGAAGATGACATTTTCGCCGACCGAGTCAGTTACCTTTGATGACGAAACCGTATTCGTTCGCAAAGATGGTAAGCATGTTCCCGTTTCGATATCTGTCTCGCCGCTATTCGACCAAGACGATTTCCACACCGGCTTCCTTTGCATCGCGCAAGACATCGGTGAACAAGTGGCAACACAACAAAACCTTAGAATTAGCGCCAGTGTATTTAGCCACTCGAACCAGGGGATTATCATTGTTGGTCAAGACAAATCGGTCATTGATGTCAACGATCGGTTTCTTGAATTGCTCGACACGCCGCGCGAAGAAGTCATCGGTGAGGCTGCGAATAAGTGGCTTTCATCCAGACACTCACTGGCATTCTTTAACCAATGCTGGAATCGCACCATCAGAACGGGCGAGTGGTCTGGTGAAGTGTGGCTGCAACCCACCAGCCGAGATGAATTCCCAACCGAGCAAGTGATGCACTCGATTAACTCACCCGACGGCAATCACGAATACGTCATTATTTTGTCGCAGGACATCACCGCCAAGAAACAGGCCGAGCATCGCCTAGAGCAGATGGCTTATCTGGATTCCTTGACAAATTTGCCAAATCGCTTCCTCTTCAGAGATCGTCTAGAGCAAGCGATTGAGACCGCTCGTCGTAGCAAGTATTTTGTCGCACTGATGTTTATCGATCTCGATCGTTTTAAGATTGTTAACGATAACTACGGTCACGAGGTAGGAGACGAACTGCTCGTCGAAGTGGCACGGAGGCTCTCCCAGCAGGTGAGACCCATGGACACCATTTCCCGTTTAGGCGGCGATGAATTTACCGTCATCTTAAACAAACTGAACCCCAAGAGTGCGTACGCAGACGCTGCGGCCATGGCCGAGCGGCTTTATCTATCGCTAGAAGCGCCTTGTAAGGTTGGCGACCGAGACCTCTACGTCAATGCAAGTATCGGAATTGCAATGTTCCCCGACAACGGCACAACCTTTTCAGAACTCAGTCGTAATGCTGATACGGCCATGTATCAAGCAAAAGAAATCGAGGAGTCGTCTTATAAGTTCTTCAATAATGAAATGCTTGATAACAACCTGCGAAGACTCAAGATCGAGACTGAGCTTCGTCGCGACGTAAAGCTCAAGCGACTCGAAATTCGATTCCAACCCATTATCGACATCGAGAACATGTGTATTAAGGGTTTTGAGGCGCTCTGCCGCTGGCAGCACTCGGAGTTCGGCCAGGTTAATCCGAGTGAGTTTATTTCAATCGCCGAAGACATCGGTGTTATTAATGAACTGGGTAAGTGGGTGATCGAACAATCGCTTGCCCAACTGAAAGTTTGGACCGAGATCTCAGATACACCGGTTTATTTATCGGTTAATACCTCTCCTCAGCAATTTAAAGCCAATGACCTAGCCGGCGTCATTGGTGAACAAATTGAGGAGCTACAGCTCGACCCAGGCTCGATAGAAATTGAAATTACCGAATCGGTGGTCATGGATCACGATCCTTCGACCACTCGACAGATTCGTACACTGCGCAACCTTGGCTTGCGAATCGCAATCGACGACTTCGGTACGGGTTATTCGAGCCTGTCATATCTTCGTCGCTTCCCCGTCGACACACTCAAAATTGACCGATCGTTTGTGAAAAATGCACCAAAAGACGAAACGGACTTAACCATTATTAGAGCTATTCACTCGATATCTAAGCGAATGAAAACGAGGGTGGTTGCAGAAGGCGTAGAGTCTCACGAGCAGATGAAAATCCTCGCGGACGAAGGCATCCAATTAATCCAGGGTTACATCTTTTCTGAACCACTCACAGCAGAAGAGGCCGTGCAGTATCTTAAAGATCAGGATAAACTCGCCGCTATTAATTTTCAGTCTTAGACAATGTTATGCAACGAACCATTTCCAGAAAATCTGGGCTTGAACTAACACATCCCGCACTCCGCCGCTTTCCAAGCAACGATCCGAACCTTCAAGGCTGGGATAGTGCAGACAGCTACATCGTGAATTATGTCGAGGAACATCTTCCCGAATGTCGCAACGCGTTAGTACTCAACGATCGTTTCGGAGCGATTTCCGTTGCATTAACCAGCACCCGAACAACGCTCTTCAGTGATTCCTATTGCGCACTTCACGCCGCGGACCTCAATCGGTCCAACTACCCAAAGGACCTCGATACCGTCAACCAACTGGATGCGATTTCAGGCGACTTCGATGTCGTGATCGTTCGGCTCCCAAAGTCCCTCTTCTTCTTCGAAACTCAGTTAGCGTGGATAGCCCAAAACATAAAACCTGGGACACCGATACTCGTTGCATCGATGGTGAAGCACCTACCACACACAGCCAAGGAATTGATGGAGCATTACCTAGGTCAAACACATGTATCTCATGCCTGGAAAAAGGCCCGATTGCTTCTCAACGTCAAGGAAGATAGACCTATAACAAAGACTCTAGAAAGCAAAGGCTTCGACGTCTTCGGTCGTCACTATGACACCCTAGCCAATGTGTACTGTCGCGAACGGCTCGACCCAGGGACAGCACTTCTGCTGCAATGCATCGAGGCGATCGGAACGGCAGAAACTGTCGCTGACCTCGGTTGCGGTAGTGGCGTTTTAGGAGTCGAGTACGCTCGGCACTTTCATCCTCAGCTGGTGCACTACTTCGATGAATCGTTCGACGCTGTGCGCAGCGCCACGCTAAATCACGAAAAGCATGCACCAACGGTTAAACACCAAAGCCAATGTGGGCATTCACTCGAACGGGTGAGCGAGCAGCGCTATGACTTAATACTCAACAATCCGCCATTTCATCAGGACCAAGTGGTCGGCGACTTTATCGCACGCGCGATGTTCGAAGATGCGAGTCGTTGCCTCAATGAAAACGGTCGGTTAGTCGTTGTAGGGAACCGGCATCTTAATTACCACCAAATATTGCGCCGATGGTTTAAGCGTGTCAGTCTTATCAAATCTAATGCAAAATTTGTCGTTTTAATGGCCGACAATCACTGACGGCCGTATCAGTTTAACAACGGGTATGAAACATGGATGAGTTCGACTACATCATCGTTGGAGCGGGTTCTGCTGGCTGTGTTTTAGCTTCTCGACTTAGTGAGGATCCCAGCGTATCCGTTCTACTCATTGAAGCGGGCAAGCAAGATCGTAATCCACTGATTCACGCGCCAGCGGGCATTGCAGGTTTAGCTATGTCACGCGCGGCCAACTGGTGTTTCGAAACCACGCCGCAGCTGGGGCTCAACGGCCGAAAAGGCTACCAGCCTCGTGGAAAAGTACTCGGTGGTTCATCATCCATCAATGCAATGCTTTACGTGCGTGGTCAACGGGAAGACTATGATCATTGGTCAGAGCTCGGAAACCAAGGTTGGGATTTCGATTCGGTTCTACCCTACTTTAAGCGCGCCGAAAGGAACACTCAGTTCTTTGATGAATGGCACGGTAATAAAGGACCGCTACTGGTCTCGTCGCCAACTCACCACAGCCCAATCAACGAACTCTTCCTCGACGCCTGCCAGCGCGAAGGTATCCCCAGAAACGATGACTACAATGGGGATAAGCAAGCGGGTTGCCATATCCTGCAACGAACCATTGCTCAGGGCGAACGTTGGAGCGCAGCGAAAGCCTACCTTCGCGAAGCCAACAGCCGAAGCAATCTCACAATCGTAACTCAGGCACTCGTGCAAAAAATCGAGCTTAAAGACAAGGTTGCGGTGGGCGTACAGTATTTAAAATCTAAACAGCTACATCGTGTGAAGGCGCGTCGAGAAGTCGTTTTAAGCGCGGGAGCATTCGGATCACCTCAACTGCTTCAGCTCAGCGGCATCGGTCCGGAAGAACACCTTCGCGAGATCGGTATTGAGTGTCAACACGACCTACCAGGGGTGGGAGAAAATCTTCAAGATCATATCGACTACGTCGTCGGATATCGCTCTTCGAACCCGTATACGACGTTTGGCATTTCTCTTCGTGGCGCATTCGACATTATGAAGGAAACATGGCGATGGATACGACACCGAACCGGTAAAATCACCAGCAGCATCGCTGAATCCGGCGCGTTCTTCAACATCGACAACTCAATCGAGCGTCCGAATATGCAGCTGATTTTTGTGGCTGGAATGGTCGATGATCACGCTCGGAAGCTTCATTACGGACACGGGTATGCGTGCCACTTAACGCTGCTACGCCCGAAAAGTCGTGGCAATGTTCGACTTCGTGACGCTAACCCATCAAGTGCGCCGCTCATTAACCCGAATTTCTTAGATGACTCAGATGATCTTTCACAATTAGTGATCGCAGCCAAGCGACTGCACAAAATCTTAAAAAGCGGAGCTCTTTCATCGGTTAGAGGCGCGATGCTTTATCCACTCGATACAGAATCTGAAGAAGCGATTAAGCGAGATATTCGAGCCAGAGCAGACACCCAGTATCACCCTGTTGGAACCTGCAAAATGGGCCCTGAGTCCGACGCTATGTCCGTCGTGGATGATCAATTGTGTGTGCATGGCATTAAGCAGTTAAGAGTCGTAGACGCCTCCATCATGCCAACACTCGT
>JABXIR010000288.1 GCA_013372965.1 Gammaproteobacteria bacterium | reverse complement strand
TAAATGCGCTCTAAAGATACTTTTTGTGGCTCATGCATTGGGCTATGCTCATCATTGATAAAACAATGACATTAATACTGACGTACACTTTAGTCCGAATGCAAGGAGGATCTTCGTGTCGGAACTTTATTTACTTATTGCTGTGACGCTAGCCGCAGGTCTAGCGATGCCCGCCGGGGCCATACTTGCAGTGGCCACGAAGGCAAGCAGTAAACAGACCTTCAGGCATACCATGGTCGCTTTCGGTGGAGGCGCACTGTTGTCGGCAGTTGCCATGGTATTGGTACCTGATGGAAGCGCGCATCTCTCAATCGTTTCGGTTTGTGTGTTGCTAGGTCTTGGCGGGTACGCATTTTTGATGCTCGATCGATGGCTCGCCGCGAAAAACACACCCGCAAGTCAACTGGCGGCGATGTTGTCAGATTTTGTTCCCGAGTCGATTGCTCTGGGTGCCGCGTTTGCGATCGGAAATGATACCGCGTTTCTACTCGCGTTCCTTATTGCCTTGCAAAACCTACCTGAGGGTTTCAATGCCTATCTTGAAATGGCGGAGTCGAGTGTCGGCCGAGCGAAAAAAACCATCGCAGTATTCGCGCTAATGGCTCTTCTCGGGCCGATTTCTGGCGGAATTGGCTACGTTTGGCTGGCAGAAGAGCCCGAATTTCTGGGTGGCGTGATGATGTTCGCCGCTGGGGGAATTTTATACTCCGTGTTTCAAGATATTGCGCCTAATGTCCCTCTTGAACGTCACTGGAGACCACCGATGGGCGCAGTGTTTGGCTTTATGTTGGGTGTTGCCGGATCGATGTGGGTCGCTACTGCATGAACTGGGTTCTATTAAAAACCGCGCCTCATATGGCGATGTTGCAGCTCGAGAGAGATTTTCTCGAGTCAATGGGAATCGAGGTACGAGTGAAGAACGAATTCCTCTCGGGGGCTGCGGGCGATGTATCTCCGTTTGATGCATGGCCCGAGCTATGGATTTCATCTTCCGACCAAGAACGTGCGAAAACACTGCTTGTGATGCCCGATACGTCATCCGAGAGTTGGACCTGTCATTGTGGGGAGCAGAACGAAGCCAATTTCGAGCATTGTTGGCGATGTTCAGCCATTCGCGAGTGAGTTCCCAAAACCAGCGCCGTGGGTTCGCCATTGTTAGCTGGTGGTGCTGAGATCAAACGCGGTTGATCCTAATGACCTAATTAACCCATTTAAATGCGCCATTAATCGAAACGGTCTTATGGGCACACGTAATGTTATTCCCTTGAACTAGGCGTTTATCGCGTTCCGCAATGTGATCTATCTTCTGAATACCCTCGTAAGGCAACACAGGAGGTCGGCTAATGATCAAACTAGTAGCATCTTGGCTTTGGTTCAATATTTTCTGGCTCGTAACAGTCATGAAGGGTGGCGACGCCCTTTGGATGGCAGTGGTATTGTTGGTTATAGGCTTTTCATTTCTCGAGCGGTCGAAGGCTGAATACACAGCGGTGCTCGCGATTGCCCTTGTGGGCATCGCCGTCGATTTTCTGTTGGTGACAACCCGTGTTCTCCAATTTGAGTTGTATCAATACGCCCCCCCTTGGCTCGCCGTTCTTTGGATGGGCTTTGCGATCATGTGTCGAGTCGGTCTCAAGTGGTCGGCGCAGTTGAATTCGGCGGTGCGTGGCCTGATTTTTTCGATAGCGGGTGTGTTCAGTTATGTCGTCGCAATGGAGCTTAGTGGAGCGTCGTTCGGTGTCGCACTTTCGACCGGGGTGTTTACGCTAGCCTCCGTGTGGTTCGTTTATGGAGTGTTGATTCGATGGGTATTTATCGATCAGTTAAAGCCGTCTTAACGGTAGTGTGTGTAACGCTTAGTGCCAACAGCTGGTCGGCTTGCAACGACCTAAGTAGGGTTGGGGATGCGGAACTCAACTGGTTGTTTTTCAAAGTCTATGATGCAGAGCTTCGTTCACCATCCGGTACGCATCGTGCTGACGATGAGCGATGCTTAGAGCTCACGTATGCGATGTCAATCACACGCGACGATCTGCTCGAAAGTACCAACGAGACTCTAAGTGAACTTCAGTTCGCGTCAGCGGATATCGATCGCTGGTTGGCGCATCTGGATGATATTTATCGAGATGTTGAAAGCGGTGACCGCTTCTCCGTTAGGGTATCATCGGCGGGCTCAGCCGAATTTTATTTAAATTCAGTTCCGGTGGGATCGGTTGATGATCCAACGTTCGGCGATGCCTTTTTGGCCATCTGGTTGTCCGATAATGGCCGTTATCCAAAATTAGCCAAGCGGCTGAAGGGAGAATCATGATTCGATTTTTGTTACTGCTTTCGTTGACGGCGCTGTTGAGCTGCGCCCAACCCAATTACCAGCACCTTGATCCTCAATTCGACGTCGAAACTCACTTCGGAGGGGAACGCCATGCCTACGGTGTCGTGCGTTCCCGAGGCGGCGAATTGTTGCGCCGGTTTAAAGTGAATCTCACCGGGGTATGGGAGGGAGATCGAGGCATCCTAGATGAAGAATTTCTTTACGATGACGGCGAACGCTCATCTCGTCAGTGGGTGTTTGAGAAACATTCCGACGGTCGCTGGGTCGGAAGAGCGAACGACGCTTTGACCGATGCTCAGTTGGTTATCAACGGCCCAGAGCTCAATCTGGTTTATGAGATGGTGCTGGAAGTGGACGGCACGCAGTACGAAGTAACCTTCGAAGATTGGATTTATGCGATTGATGACGAGCGAGTGGTCAACGTAAGCGAAGTTCGCAAGTTCGGTTTTAAGGTCGCGGAGGTCATTTTGGTCATCGACCGTAATCACATAGATCTTACGAGCTTTTAACGACTGCGCGATGACAGTTTTCTGATACACTTTCTCCAGACGTTAACAGTTTCTAAGGTTGATCAATGGAAAAAGTGTATTTATCCGCACAAGGGCTCCTCGAAGATTCAGCAAAGCTAGCGATTCAGGTATACGAGAGCGGGTTTCGCCCAGATTTCATCGTGGGTGTGTGGCGCGGTGGAGCACCCGTAGGCATCATGGTTCAAGAAGTCCTCGATGTCTTGGGGGTGGAAGCAGACCATATCGCGATTCGCACGTCGTCCTATACCGGCATCGGTGAGCGGAGTCGTCATGTTAAAGTGCATGGTTTAACGTACCTGATCAAGCGACTTGAGTCGGAGCATTCACTACTCATCGTTGATGATGTGTATGATTCTGGGTTGAGTATTCAACAGACCATTACCGATCTCACAAAAGCCTGCAAGAAAAATACGCCAGACATTCGGGTCGCTACTCCTTACTTCAAACCAAAAAATAATAAAACGGATCGTTCGCCGGAATACTACATTCATGAGTCGGATGAATGGTTGGTTTTTCCTCATGAGCTCGATGGTTTGACTCACAAGGAGATTGTAGAAAATAAGCCGGAGTTTTCGGCGATTGCCGACAAGCTGAAAGAGCTCGGTCGTATCGACTGATCGTTGAGTACACTGACCGATTCGACAGCTTTTGTGTCCCAGCGAGACACGGCTTAAGAAATATCTAACCGAGCGTCTGGGCTCATTGACCAGCGTAAACACAGATTAAAAGCAATAAAAAAGGAGAAGACTATGAAACAACTCGGACGATTAATCGGAATCTTAGGAACGTTAGTGTGCCTTATCTATATCCCAGTTGAAGCGGGTATATGGGAAGGTTACGCATTTGTATGGGAAAGGCAGGATGCGCTCGTGACAACTGAGTGGGCAATTGAATACATTAACTACGAGCGACTAGGGCTGCAAATATTGATTGTTGTTGTTGTCGCTACTATCGTGAGCAATTTCAACAAGATTTTTAAGTAGGTATTCGATTGAGCTCCAATATTCAGATGTCGCCTTGGAAGGGCATGGTCGTTTCGATCGAGCTTCCAACGGGTGTTTTAGTTTACCAAGCGACGGCGTTGTCTGGTTTGGAGCATATCCTTTGGAACGGCAGTGAGGTCGATTTCACGCGTCACGACGACACGTCGTCGTTAACATTCGAACTTGACGGTCGGATGGCGACATTACGGATAGAACGGCTGCACGACAGTCGAGGCCGTTTCAGTTTAGTGTTAGTTCTAGACGGTCAGTCCGAGCAAATTTTCGATATACGATATCGCCCGTTTAAGCGTGTACTCGCTCGGAAGTTCGCGTGGGCTGTTGGTCTTGCTATTGTAGCAGCGGCGACCTATGCAAGTGGTTTGATCGATGGGGTAACGCTGTTTGGCATCGCACTGTTAATCGCCATATTCCCTGCATTAGGAACCCGTGGAGAGTGGTCGATTGTGCCACGTCGAATCAGTGAATAATTCACTATCGAATAGTTCGTTTTCGAAATATAATGACCATCCAGTCACGCCGTGGCTAAACAAGAATAAAACAACATTAGGTAGTAGATATTATGCTTGACGCTCAGCAAGCACTAGAGCGCCTTAAACAAGGCAATGATGCGTTTGTTCGAGAGGACATTCACTCACCGTACCTCGG
>JABXIR010000208.1 GCA_013372965.1 Gammaproteobacteria bacterium | reverse complement strand
TCCATTCACCGTCGTCAACACCATTAAGGCCATCACGTTACACGCAAAAAGATAACCGACGTAATCGACTGCAATTCCGTAAACATCCATGTAAACAAACGCAGCCGATACCAAAAAGGAAAAGAGGCAGGCAAAACTAAACGCCCCAGAAAACATCAACGACAGACTCATCGGATCTTTGATAATTTTGATGTACTGACGGACGGAACGACCAATGGCAAACGACTGCCGGCTGCTGGGAGGCAACGTCTCAGGAATACGCCACACGACGAGAATAATGGACACTATACCTAGACCTGCAAGCACCCAGAAGATAGCGCGCCAGCCAAAATAGAGTGTGATATAGCCGCCAAGCAATGGCGCCACCAATGGCGCTAGGGTCATGACCAGCACAATAAAGCTCATCATCTTCGAGAAGTCATCGCGACCAAACATATCTTTAACGATCGCTGAAATCATCACACCGGAAGAGGCTCCTGCGACGCCTTGGATGGCTCGCCAAAAGATGAGGTCATCAATCGTGGTGACCTGAGCACAAATCCACGATGACACCGTAAACAGCAACGTACCTGCGAGCATCACGATACGTCGCCCAGTGCTATCGGAAATTGGCCCTACAAATAATTGCCCTAATGCGAAGCCGATTGAAAATACGGTGAGAGTCTGTTGAACGACATCGGGGGTTGTCGCTAATCGCTCTGACATGAGCGGCATGGCTGGGAGATACATGTCAATCGCTAGCGGCGTTAACGCCGCAATGAAACCGAGGACGATAATTAAACCCCAGGTCATCTTCTCTTGCGATTGACTGTTAGCGTCCACATAATCCCTTAAAGTGAGAGTTCATTCCAAAACTGAGCGATTCGACTCATCGCTTCGCGTATACGTGCTTCGTTGAGGCAGAAGCTAATTCGAATATGTCCTCGTGCCGGTTCACCAAACGCATCACCTACCAATACAGATACACCGTATCGATCAAGCAGTTGTTCAGCGAATTCGGTGGCTGACAATCCGGTGCCTCGAACATCCAGCATCAGAAACATCCCGGCGCTGGGAACAAAGCTTAGAGGAACGCCGTTGTCTCTGAGCACACTGACCGCTGCGTTACGTCGCCTGAGGTAAATCGACCGAGCCTCCGATACATAGTTCGGATGATTGACGAACGCCTCGATGGCGGCACTCTGCACAAACTTAGGCAACCCATACAACATACATAGCGCCAAGTTGGTTAGGTGTGCCGCAAGTGACTCAGAAGCGGTAATCCAACCGACCCTCCACCCCGTCATCGCATGCGACTTTGACAGTGAGTTGATCGTCACGACACGCTCATCCACTAAGGAGTCTGCTAAGTCGAGATGCGCTTGATCGTAGGTCAGCTCGCTGTATACCTCATCGACTATTACCCAAAGATCGTGCCGATGTGCAAGTTCCAACACCGCTTGCCATTCCGTCGCATTGAGCATAGCACCCGTTGGGTTATTCGGGGTGTTTAAAACGATCGCGCGCGTACGCGAGTTGATCGAGCGCTGTAATTGTTCGACTGGCAAAGCCCAGTCGTTCTCTGGGTCGAGATTTAATTTTGTAAGCTTCGCACCGACCGAGGTAAACACCGCTTCATAGGTGATGTACATCGGCTCGAAGACAATCACCTCGTCATCAGCCTCGAGTAGACATTGTGCCAAGCTGTACAAGCCGCACTGCGCGCCAGCTTGAACTACGATCTGTTGCGCGGAAACGTTGTTGGCTCTTCGCGAAGTTTCCCAAGCGGCTATCACCGAGCGTAAATCGGCCTCACCTTGACAATCCGTGTAATGGGTTTGCCCAGCGCTTAGGCCGGTAATCGCTGCGTCCCTAATTGGTGCGGGTGTGTCTAAATCAGGATCCCCAACGGAAAGTACAATAACGTTTTCACCCGCCGCCGCTTTTTCGAGCGCTCGGTAATGTATGTCCCACGCTGCAGCACCTTCCGAAGCGATACGCTCTGTTAGTTTCGAATACTTCATATTAGCGATCGAGGATACTCGGTGTGACTTCGATGATGGTTAAGCCATTGCTCGACAAACCACCGGACAACGATGCTTTCAATGCCGCTAGAGTTGTTGGTTTGGAATAACCAATATCATAAGCCCTCGCCAAAATACCAAAATCCGGATTATCCATGGCGACCGCAATCGGTTCGATTCCGGTTCGTTCCATGTCATCCCAAATTTGTCCGAGACGACTGTTGTTCCATATCAGAAGCACCATAGGCGAGGCAATTTCCTTAGCCGTGGCGAGCTCCTGAACCGTGTATTGCAACCCACCATCGCCGGCGATGGCTAACACGGGCGTCGAAGGATCAGCTATGGCGGCGCCAATTGCCGCTGGAAGCGCATACCCAAGGGTGCCAAACCCCGTAGGGTGAAGCCATCGTCGAGCCCCATCGATGGGCTGAGTAAAATTAGCCGCATAAGCGAGTTGAGTCATATCGGCCACAACACGCGTATCGGTCGCGATCTTCATAATGGCATCTAGGATACGAACCAAAGATTGGTCCCACTGGAGAAGGTTTTCGCGGACATTCTTACGAAGCTCAATTGCGAACTCTTCATCGAATACGGATGCCGACGTGAGATTTTCATACGTCAGCAGTGATGACACAAACGCATTGGAATCACTGCAGATCGCAAGCGCTGCTGGATACAAGTCGGCAAGCTTTCGTTCATCGATGTCAACGCGAATAAGACTCCCAGTGATCGGAAGTGTATCTCGCCAAAAATCGGTGTCGGCCATTTCTGTGCCAATGGCAAGCACCAAATCGGCCTGTTCGATCGCATTCCAGCCCGCCTCGGTACACAAGGTGGCCCCCGCCTTAAATGGGTGACCGATGGGCAACATCCCCTTACCTGCAACCGTGGTAAAGGTTGGCGCACGAAGTCTTTCGGCCAGTGTGGCGACAGCATCAGCCGCTTCAATTGCCCCACCGCCGACGATGATCATTGGTTTCTCTGCACGGCTGAGCAGCTCAAGCGCCGCGGCTAATTCCTCACCTGAAGGAGAAGGACGTTGCGCCGTAATTGCTGCTGGCTCTCGATAAAACCCCTCAGGCACGGTTTGCACCAACACGTCGATGGGTACTTCGATATGTACCGGTCTTGGGCGCTCGGATTCGAATAATGTAAATGCGCGATCTAGGGCGTCATACGCTTCATCAACGGAGTGTACGCGCGCGTTAAATCCAGTGATCGGATCGGTCACACTCAACTGTCGATCACACTCGTGCAGTCTTCCCGTACCCTTCCCGAGCGACCAAGATTCATTCACGCTGCTGATCACCAACAGTGGGATAGAGTCGGCATAAGCCTGACCAATGGCGGTGGAGATATTAGTCAGCCCTGGACCGGTGATCACAAAAGCAACACCCACCTCACCTGACGTACGCGCGTATCCATCAGCAAGAAATCCGGCACCCTGTTCGTGCCGACAAAGAATATGACGAATCGACGACCCTTGCAGTCCTCGATACAACTCTAAATTGTGAACGCCAGGTATCCCAAATACAGTGCTGACGCTTTTTTTCTCTAAATAGCGTACAATCGCTTCGCCGCAGCTTTGCATAATTACTTATCCTCTTGATAACAGCTCGAGTTTAACGACTCACTTTATAGATTTACGAGGGCAGGCACAAATACGTAAATGCGCGTTGTCGTTTTAAAGAAAAAGAGAAACAAACCATGAAACAAAAGCCACTGAGCAGTCTCGACGCCCTATTCATCGGAGCGATGATTATATTTTTCATCGGGGGAGCCATTTGGGCTTTTGGCGCCGACTCGCTTGCAGGTGCAACTCAAGTAGCCCTCTTCTTTAGTGCCATTTTCACCGGACTGATCGGCTTAAAGAACGGCATCCAATGGGACGACATTGAAGACACCATCGTTGCAACAGTCGGCCGTGCCGTGATGCCTCTCATCATCTTCTTAGCGGTAGGCTGTTTAATCGCCACCATGATGTTATCTGGCGCTGTACCAACTTTATTATACGTCGGCTTAGGCTTGCTTTCACCCGCGCTCTTCTACCCATTAGCCTGCTTACTAACGGCCTTGGTTGCATTGTGCACCGGCTCTAGCTGGACCACGGCTGCAACCATCGGTGTCGCACTCATGGGCGTTGCGATGGGCTTCGACCTTTCATTACCGATCGCTGCCGGCGCGGTGATCTCGGGAGCCTATTTTGGTGACAAGATGTCACCACTGTCCGAGACAACCAACCTAGCCTCAGCAATGGGTGGCTCCGATTTATTTGCTCATATCCGTCACATGAGCTGGGTGTCTGGACCGAGCTTCTTGATCAGCTTGGTGGCTTTTTTCGCGATCGGTCTCATGGCAGACCTCCCGGAAAACCTCGGCGAGCAAATTGCGAATTTCCAG
>JABXIR010000037.1 GCA_013372965.1 Gammaproteobacteria bacterium | reverse complement strand
GGAAGCGGTTGATCAAGGTCTCGATGCGCTGATTATTGACGATGTCGAGCGTTTTTTGGGTAAGCCCGAACTCGAAGGTCAATTGTTTGCGTTGTATAACCAGATGCGAGACTTAGGTAAGCGATGGTATGTTTCGGCATCCTGCGCACCTCGTGACTTGACGGCGACGCTGCCTGATTTGTTGTCGCGATTAGCGTGGGGAGGAATTTTCAAACTGCCTCGATTGGTCGATGAAGAGCTATTGGAAGCGCTTCGGTTGCGTTCCAATGCCCGTGGCTTGACGATGAGCGACGAGGTAGGGCGATACATCTTGTATCACGGTCCACGTGACGCAAAGGCCATGTTCGACGCACTGGATTCACTTGATACGGCCTCCCTCGCGCATCAACGTAAACTCAGTATCCCGTTCATAAAAGCGCAACTTAACTGGTGAATTAGGGCAGTGGCAGTGTCGGCCGAGATGTCATTGACAGTGTTTTTTCGTCTGCGATAATGCTCGCCTTATTTCAGGCGTTTTAGGTAGTTAGTCAGTATGTCCAAGTTAGCCATCATATACGGCAGCGATGAAGGTAACACCGAATCAGTTGCTCATCGAATAGCGGCCCGATTTGAGGCCGATGCGGTCGATATCCTTGATGTAGCCGATATCGATCAAACCACATTCACTGATTACGACACCATTCTGCTCGGTATTCCTACTTGGGATTTCGGTCAGATTCAATCCGACTGGGAAGAGTTTTGGGATGATATCCAAGCCGTCGATTTCAGTGGTAAAGAAGTGGCGCTGTTTGGTCTGGGTGATCAATTCGGGTACGGCGATTATTTCCTCGACGCAATGGGTATGTTACATGACGTGATCGTTGCCAATGGGGCAAAAATTGTGGGTCATTGGTCCACCGAAGGCTACGATTTCGAAGCCTCCAAAGCACTGACGGAAAGCGGTGACTCGTTCGTGGGTTTAGCGCTTGATGAGGACCAGCAAGAAGAGCTGAGTTGTGATCGTATAAACCGTTGGACTGAGCAAATTTCCCTCGAATTCACCGAGGTTTTCTTTGTCGATCCGATCGACGACTAGTTCACAAAAATCAAAAAAAATGTCGGGTTCGTCACGCGGTTTCATCTAACCGGTAGACAGTATCGTTGTTTCATTTTGCGAAAACTTATACGCTAGTATAAAAATTATAATAGGCAAAAGGATTCGCCGAGCTAACTTACTGTTTGAAAGGTGTTCGAATGAAAGGCGAACTGTACCGGAAACTTCGTTTAACGGAGCAATCGACGTTTCGAGTGATCAATCCTCCGAGCAACTGTCCTAGCGAGTTGTGCGGGTTGGTTGATACTCAAAAATCTAAAAAGCGCTCATCAGCTGCAACCAACGTACTGTGTTTTGTGGCCAGCCTAGATGCACTCCCAAATTACTTAGACGAGGCGTTGGAGAATACCAGCGATGACCTCAATTTCACCGTCGCGTTCCCGGCTCACGAAGTCATGGGCCTAGGGCGTCATTGCACATTTTTCAGTGCGTTACTTAACAATGGTTTTCGTCAAATCGCAATGTTCGAGCTGTATCCCGGTTGTCGTGCCGTGCGATTCCTAAAGTACAAGACGATGGGTGTGTCGAATCACATCGATATGGGTGAACTTGAGCGATGCTCGGCGGAAATTAAGCAGCGTTATCTTCAGCTTGCGTAATACCGTAGTAGGTTAGTCACCATTGCTTGTGGCAAACTCGTGTGATGACAATATCTTCTAGTTCTCTACTACATTACGAGGTGATCGGTCCCGATCACGCGGCAACAATAGTTCTTATTCAAGGGTTAGGCCTGTCGGCACTTGCGTGGCCGAGTGCATTCATAGAACACTTTCTCTCGCAGGGGTATCGTTTAGTTTTAATCGATAACCGAGATTGTGGTCTGTCTCCTGTCTACGATCATTTGCCAAACCCTAATCTCGGTAAACTCATACTCAATAAAGCGCTCGGGGTGGTTGGTCGATCGTCTGCGTCGTATCAGCTAGACGATATGGCGGACGACGTGGTGGCCATTCTCGACGTCTTAAACATCGCGCGGGCGCACGTTGTCGGTATATCAATGGGCGGTATGATTGCGCAATTGCTCGCGCTCAATTACCCGCATCGAGTGTCGAGTTTGACATCGATTATGTCAACCACCGGGGAGCGACGTGCCTCCATGCCGAGCACAAGGTTGCTTCGGTTACTCATGCGAACAAGACCTGGCGAACGAGATGAGCGTATTGCCGAGGCGTTTAGCTTTTGGCAGTTGTTATCGTCGCCTGACTATCCCACGCATCACGATGAAGTGTTCGAGCGCTTAAATCAGTTTTATGATCGAGGCTATCACCCTCAAGGTACGATGCGACAGTTGGCCGCAATTATCACGGCAAAGCCACGGTTTAAAGCGCTACAACAGTGTGCGGTACCTGCAATGGTGCTCCATGGCAGTCATGATCCTCTGGTCCCTCTAATTGGCGGGCGTCGAACGGCCGCCGCTTTGCGGGTGCCGTTAAAGATCTATCAGGGAATGGGGCACGAGCTTCCGCCTGGGCTCGATCGTGTCGTGGCGGCAGACATCACTGAGCACCTGACACGATCGACTTGAGACGCTTACAGTGAGTAGACGACCGCGTCTTTGAGTTCGCTGAGGCTACTTTCTGGCCCTAGAACACAAACGGTCGGTTCGACGCCGACAAAATAGGTGTTGGCAACCCGTTTCAAATCAGCGGTAGTCACCGACAGAATACGCTCTCTGAACTCGCGTCGGAATTCCGGTGAGCGATCATGCAACACATTGTAGAATGACTGTTTCGCTTCTCCAGCGGGTGAAGCGGGCTTGTCGAGCGAACTTACGACACCCAAAATTGACTCTTCGACCTGGTCGAACGAAACCTCGTTGTCGATGAGCCAGTGGATACCACGTTGGAAATCCTCGATGGTGTCTTTGCAGCGTGGGTCGCGGTAGCTATAAAATTTAAAAGACGCGAGTCCGTTATCTTGAGTCGCACCACCACCGTAAGCACCGCCTTTTTCACGAATCTCACGATGAAGAAAACCATTTCGAAGTACCCCTGCAAGAACCGTGAGGGCGGCTGCATCGGGGTGGCTTGAAGGAACCGTTGGATACGCTGACGCACAGAAATTGACAGTACTATTGATCTTCCAAAATTTGGTCTTTGATTGTGACTTTGGTTTCAGTGACCAAATTGGGCTTTCGGTGTTACCGCGATCGAGTCGCTCTAGCGCAGATTCCATACGCTGAAGAGATTCGTCCTCGCCGATCACTAGGATGTCGGATGGTGCGGTGGTGAGTTTGCTGTAAAGGGCCTGAAATTCACCGGCTAACTGCGACAATTGCGCCTCGTCTTCGAGGCTTGCAACCAGTTGTTTCATAAACACAAGGCCTTCGAGGCCAGTCGTCATGGCGTGATACTGTGCTAGGCCAGAGATTTCGGCGGCCGCCGAGTTCATGGCGAGTACATGGCCCTTGCTCGACACCGAAGACTCTCGGCGTGCAAGCACTTGAGTGAGGATGTCTTTGATGCGTTTGGTCTCATCGAAGCGAACCGCTGCCGCTGTATCGAGCAGTAATTCAACCATCGGCTCGATGTTTTTGCGAAGGCCTTTGCTGCTTAAAATGGCGAAGGCACGACAATCTTGAGAGGCATCAATAGTCGCTCGCAAGTTGGTGTAGAACCCGATGCTTCCGCACACAGAGGTCTGACGGTTCTGTACGGTGAGGTAATCTTGATCTGCTAAGCCTAATTCGGTTACCAAGTGTGACAACAGCGGGATTAACTGCTGCTCACGTTCGTTAAGCGCAGGCATAGGGTAGACCAGCTGCGTGTACACGAGGCCGTTGGTTCCGGCAGC
>JABXIR010000181.1 GCA_013372965.1 Gammaproteobacteria bacterium | reverse complement strand
TTCTTCTGGAACGAACGCGCCGTCGAAGATCAATTCGCAGGTGTTGGATCCGCGCATGCCGAGCTTATCGAGTTTAGGTGCTCTGGTGAAACCTTCGGTGTCACGTTCGACGATGAACGCCGTGATGCCCTTACTGTGTGCCGCACTGTCTGTTTTGGCATAAACCACGAACACGTCTGCGTCGGGTCCGTTGGTAATCCACATCTTGTTACCGGTGAGCTTGAAACCACCATCCACTTTCTCGGCTCTGAGTTTCATGCTGACGACATCAGAGCCCGCGCCAGTTTCGGACATCGCAAGAGCGCCGATGTGTTCTCCGCTACATAGCTTTGGTAAGTACTTCGCGCGTTGTTCGTCGTTGCCGTTACGGTAGATTTGGTTGACGCAGAGATTAGAATGCGCCCCGTAGCTCAAACCAATACTGGCACTTGCACGGCTGATTTCTTCCAACGCAATGCAGTGTGCGAGGTATCCCATGTCTGAGCCGCCGTATTCTGATGAAACGGTGATTCCGAGAAGCCCCAGTTCGCCCATGCGATTCCACAGTTCACGCGGGTGCTGGTTTTCTTTGTCGATTTGTTCTGCGAGCGGCGCGATTTCCGCTTGAGCAAACTGTTGGACCATGTCGCGAAGCATGTTGATGTCTTCACCTAGGTCAAAGTCGAGTGATGGATACTGAGCAATCATAGTGAACCTCTATTGATTCTTGTCTGATAGGACACGGCGTTTGACATCCTCGAGTTCTGCCAGCGCGAGATCAATTTCCTTTCGCTGAGACTCGAGTTGCAACTTGCGTGCGTCCAATTGTTTAAGTAATTCGTTTCGTTGGGCAGCGTTACCACTAACGGGATCGTATAAGTCGACGATTGCGACACTGTCTTCGAGTGACAGCCCCAGTCGTTTTCCTCGCAAGATAAGCTTCAAGCGAACTCGATCGGCGGCCGAAAAAATTCGTTTGGTACCCGCTCGCTCTGGTGTCAGGAAGCCCTTTTCTTCATAGAAGCGAATGCTTCGATTGGTAATGCCGAACTCGCGTGCAAGTTCGCCAATGGAGTAGGTTTTCTGAGTCATGGTCATCGCGCTGCAGCAGGGTTACCTTTACGTTAACGTAAACCTGTATCGTTGGTCAATATTTTGCGTTAATTAGGGGGTCGAAAATCATGGTCGTGGTGATAAACTAGGCTTTTAACACCGTAAAGGTTCTTCATGCTGTTACTGCTACTGTTTTTGGCGATTGCCCTAGGTTTTTCTTTTCTTTGCTCGATTGCTGAAGCAGTCCTACTAAGCGTGTCGCCAGGTTATATCGAGCTCCAAGCTGAAACAGCCAAGAAAAATGCCAAGCGTTGGCGAAAAATAAAATCAGATGTCGAATCGTCTTTGGCGGCTATTCTGTCGCTTAATACGATCGCGCATACGGTGGGAGCGGCGGGTGTTGGAGCGCAAGCCGCAGTCGTGTTCGGAGATAGTTCACTCGCCATTGTATCTGCCGTTCTAACGTTTCTAATTTTGGTGTTCTCTGAAATTATTCCTAAGACACTCGGTACCTATTATTGGCGGGCGCTTGCTCGACCGGTGGGTGCATTTCTAGTCATACTCGTGCTGGTGGCGCGCTGGTTCGGTTTGATAGCGTTGTCGAGAATTGTTAGCAAGATCTTTACTGGCAAGAAGTCAGATGGAGACTTTGATCGTTCAGAGTACGCTGCGTTGGCGGCGGTAGGTGAGGCTCAGGGAGCGCTAGGAAAAACCGAGACGCGTATTCTAGGTAACCTGATGTCGCTTAAAGAAACTCGCGTTAAAGACGTCATGACGCCGCGTCCTGTGATGTTTACGCTCGACGAAAAGATCACCGTCGGCGAGTTTATGAGCGATTATATAGAGCAACCTTTTTCTCGAGTGCCTGTGTTTAAGGATGAGCCTGATAACATTGTTGGCTTTGTTTTGCGAACCGATGTGTTCGAAGCGAAATTCAATGAGCGAGACGGTAAACGATTACAAAAAATGGTTCGTGATATCGGAGCGATTTCTCATATGCAGGACGTTTACACGTGTCTTCGCACCATGTCCGACCGGAAAGAACATATTATGCTCGCGGTAGATGAATACGGATCGGTACGCGGTCTTGTGACGATGGAGGATGTTCTCGAGACTTTGATCGGACTCGAGATCGTGGATGAACGAGACCACGTCGAAGATATGCAGAAAGCGGCCCATGACTTGTGGAAAAAACGCGCGATACGAAAGGGAATTCAACTGAACGACGATTGATCTAATTTGCATAAAAGTGACATGAACCCTTCGGTGACAAACGCACCAGCAGATTGGATATCGGCGCTATCGGGTTTGTTGTATCAATGACTGTAAAATCGAGGCTCTATATTTTCGTTTTTCGTTTCTTTCAACCCGTTCGTTTGGCTCAAGCCCAGTTGAGCGGACGAAAAAAAAGCCCAGTTAAATAGCTGGGCTTTTTTGATGCAAGGTATGGGCGTCTTACATTTCGTATGACGCTTTGATACCAAATACGCGAGGTTCGTTAACGAAACCCGTTAGGTTGTTGAAGTCAATTGCGCCTTGAACATTCACTTCGTCCGTGATGTTACGTCCGAACAAGCTGATTGCCCAACCTTCCGTATTGCGAATGCCTACGTTAAGTCCACCTTCGAATTGACCATCGGTATTGAACTCCTTCGACTCGTACAAGAAGATGTTGGTTTTACCTTGGTAAGCCCAGTCAGTAAATGCGAAGAACTCGTTTCCACCTGATAGTGGCAACGTGTAGCTTAGTGTGAAGTTGAACGTTGACTCAGGTGCGTTCGGGAATGGGTTTCCATTGACCGCTGCAAAGCCATTCACGATTGGGTCGGTGACCGTACAGATGCTCGAACCAAAGTTACCACAGGTAGCAACGTAGAGATCTTCGTCGACGATTTCAGTGTCGTTGAACGCGTAACCAACCGTCGTGATTAGGTTTTCAGTGATCGCCCAAGTGACGTCGGCTTCGAAGCCTGAAACCTGACCTTCATCTGCGTTGAGTAGGCGAATGCTGTTGAAGTCACCACCCACTGCCGTGAACTGCATGTCATCAACTGTGTAAGTAAAGATAGCTGCGTTCACGCGGAGCGTGTTGTTGATGTCAGCTTTGTAGCCGATTTCGTATGACGTTACGGTTTCAGACTCAGCAATTGAGTACGAACCTGAGAACGCCATGTCACGTCCCTGGATAGACGGGCCACGGAAGCCGTTAGCAACACGTGCGTAAACCATCGAAGACTCAGAAAGGTCGTAGTTAAGCGCTAAGTCGCCTGAAGGCTTCGACTCTTTAGCAGAATCCGAAATGCCGTTAGGGCCGAAGAAACGCTTTTCATCGGTGGTGTAACGCACACCCGCGACTAAGTGAAGGCCTTCAGCCAGTATGAAGTCTGCCTGACCGAAAGCGGCATAAAGCGTGTTTTCGTGAGTCACAGATGTTGGTGGTACGAAGAATGGGTTCGTTTCTACGTCGAACTCTGAGTCGAAGTAGTAAACGCCAGCCTGCCATACAGTAGAACCAAACTCACCCGATAGACGAAGTTCTTGAGTGAACTGCTTAAGGCCGTCTAGGCGATCTTGTGTGGTTGAGTCAAAAGGAATAAAACCTGGGCCCGTAGCGGTGCCGCAGAAGGCACAACCGTAACCGCCGTCGATATCACCCAAGCTACGGCCGTCTGCCGTTTCGATGGCAGTAATCGAGTTGAGCTCCATATCGCCCATACCGAAGGTCAAATTCAAGCTCGCACCTGTTGAATCATACTCTTGTGGGTTGTTGTAGGGGCTGTCGTAGAAGACTTTGTCACGGATTAGGTTGCCGTTAACTTCGTTGCTACCTTTGTCGAAGATGTTCGCGCGGAACATCGCAGCAGAGCCATCGAGTGAGCGAGTGTGCACATTGAAGAGCGCTTCAAAGTCATCGCTTGGGGCATAAAGTACCTGAAGGCGAGCTGCGAGTTCGTCGAAGCCACCCATCACGTTAGACTCGTTGGTGTAGCCGTTTGAGATCCAGTCGTCGCGGTGTTGGGCAAGCAATGAGAAACGAGTAGCAACGCTATCCGTCATGCCGGCACCCCAAGCGCCTTCAAAGTTATAAGATCCTAGCTGGCCTGCGGTGACGGAAGCGTAACCTGATGGTTCGAACGTTGGCTTCGCAGTCGTGAACTTGACGATACCCGCTGTGGTGTTGCGACCGAATAGCGTGCCCTGTGGTCC
>JABXIR010000121.1 GCA_013372965.1 Gammaproteobacteria bacterium | reverse complement strand
GTGTGCGTCGATCGCCAGTGCAGCTCCCACCGAGAGTGTTGCGTAGAGCATAAATGCGGAATTGGAGGCATAAAAAATCTCATCCGCGAGTACACTCAACGCCTTTGGCATCCCCTGTCCACCCCACTGAGGGTCGCCGGCCATCGAGGTCCACCCTGAAGCGGAAAACTGTGCCCACGCATCGGGAAATCCGTCGGGTGTTAGAACGCCTCGCTCAGTTAAACGACAACCTTGTTCGTCACCATTGCGGTTGAGTGGCGCAACAACTTCCGACGCAAAACGCTGCGCCTCGGTTAAGATTGCTTCGGCTAACTCGCCGGAATACTCAGAAAAACCGTCGCTGGTTGCCCAACTATTCGGAAGGTTGAAGACTTCATTCAACAAAAAGGTCATGTCATCTACGGTGTTTATTGCGTGGTACATTCCAACTCCCCTAAAACAAAAAAGCCGTCGCGATGCACACAGGGGGCGCACACAGCAACGGCTCAGAAAGGCTTAAAACGTTATTAGAAAACGAACTGGTCTTCGCCGATATCCATTAGCGTGTCGACTGGCGCCTTCATTGTCGCAACCAACGCGCGCGTGCGCGGCAAGATACGAGCAAAGTAGAACTTCGCTGTTAGTAATTTTGCTTCGTAGAAGTCTTTCTCAGAAGTGCCTTCAGCAAGGGCATCTGCCGCACGCTTCGCCATCATCGCCCAGTAGTAAGCAAGGCAGACGTAACCAGCATACATTAGGTAATCAACTGACGCTGCACCCACCGCATCGCGATCTTCCATAGCAACCATACCGATGTGCATTGTCACTTCGCCCCACTCTTTCGTAAGCGCTTGAAGTTCTTCGGCATATTTCGCAACAGTTTCGTCTTCTGCGTGTGCTTTCGACCATTTGTAGATCTCTTTGGTCAACGGCTTAAGAAGCTCACCGCCCGACCCCAACACCTTACGACCTAAAAGATCGAGTGCCTGAATTCCGGTTGTGCCCTCGTAAATCATTGAGATACGACAGTCACGAACGTTCTGCTCAACTGGCCATTCTGCGGTGTAACCGTGGCCGCCGAAAACCTGAACACCGTGGTTTGCCGCTTCGTAACCCGCTTCCGTCATGAACGCTTTACCGATCGGCGTCAGTACCGCCAACATATCTTCGGCTAGCTTGCGAGCTTCTTCATCTGCATGACCTTCCGCAATTTCTGCGTTGTACGCCATGTGATAGCCCATCATACGCATACCCTCAGTCAACGACTTGATGGTCAGAAGCATACGACGCACATCTGGGTGAACAATAATTGGGTCAGCTGGACCGTCTGGATTCTTCTTGCCCGTCAACGAACGCATTTGAAGACGATCACGTGCGTACTCAGTTGCGTGCTGAAGCGCGAGTTCTGAGTGAGCTAAACCCTGGAACGCGGTGCCGATACGTGCCGAGTTCATCATGGTGAACATGTAGTTCAAACCTTTGTTAGGCTCACCAATAAGAAAACCTTTCGCCGCGTCGAAGTTCATGACGCACGTAGAGTTACCGTGAATACCCATCTTGTGCTCAAGTGATCCACAGCTTACTCCGTTTCGATCTGCAACGTTGCCGTCGGTGTCGAGGTTGTTCTTAGGAACGATGAAGATCGAAATGCCTTTCGTACCCGCTGGCGAATCCGGAAGACGTGCCAACACCAAATGAATGATGTTTTCGGCCATGTCGTGGTCGCCCGACGAAATGAAAATCTTTGTACCTGTAATGGCGTATGAACCGTCGTTATTTGGCTCAGCTTTCGTGCGAAGAAGTCCAAGATCCGAACCACAGTGAGGCTCGGTTAAGCACATTGTGCCAGTCCATTCACCACTCACCATGCGAGGAAGGTATTCTTGCTTTTGCGCGTCTGAGCCGTGCGCTTCTAGCAAGTGCTTTGCGCCGTGAGATAAGCCTGGGTACATGCCCCAAGACCAGTTTGCCTGACCCACGAACTCAGAAACCGTCATGCCCAGTGATACTGGCAAACCCTGCCCACCAAACTCGACCGATGAACTGATCGATGGCCAGCCGCCTTCAACGTATGCTTTGTAAAGTTCTTTAAAGCCCGTTGGCGTCGTTACGCCGTCTTCGGTAAGAGTACAACCTTCGCGATCACCCGCAACGTTCGTGGGTGCAATTTCTTGCTCTGCAAAACGTGCGATCTCGTCCAGGATTGCGTCGACCATGTCAGGCGTCGCATCTTCGCCCGTTGGGATTTGTGAGTAGAGCTCACCAAACTTAAACATTTCATCGCGAACAAAACGAACGTCGCGCAAAGGCGCTTTGTAATCTGCCATCGTAGACAACCTCTATTAATTTTTTCACCGGATATCCGGCGTAAATTCAAACACTTGTTTGAAACATACGTTTAAGGCCGATCGCTGTCAAGAATCTGCGCGTTCGACAAGCCGAAATAATCTCTTAAAAGATAGTTCATTTTACGAAATTCGCGGGCGCTTGGATGTTCTCTAGGTGACACAAACGGGCGGGAAATGCCCATAATATCTGAGTTAAGAGAGCTTGCGCACCAAAGGATAAGAGGTGCGCAGAGACTTGAAATTTTGTGACCAGATGGTCGCAAAAAGTTTTAACTATTTAGTGAGGAGTGGTGAAATGTCGAGTTTGTCGACTTGAAAGTCTTCCGGTTCGTTCACGCAGTAATCGAGGACGCCAAGGCAGGGGGCTGGTATCGTATGACGCATCCAATCGAGATTTTCATCATAACGATCCATCCGCTCTCCGATGGTATTTGCAACCCACCCCGCGAGTTGCAGACCATCTCGACGAATGGCTTCCACTGTTAAATAAGCGTGACTCAAGCAACCTAGGCTCATCCCCACCACTAAAATGACCGGCAGATCGAGTTCCTTGGGGAGTTCCGACAGATATTCACGCTCATTAAGTGGCACGCGCCAGCCACCAGCGCCCTCGATGAGATTAAATTCTGCAGGTGACATTAACGCCCCTCGCACTTTGGCCGTTAGATCGCTTGCACGTAGTCGCTTTCCCTCTTCAGCCGCAGCAATATGCGGCGCTATTGCCGCCTCTAAACAGACCGGATTAACTTGCGCGTAACTGAGCTGCTTCGTCGAAGCTGCCATCAGCGAAACGGCATCTTCGTTACGCATTTCACCATCAACGTCAATCAGACCACCTGCCGCGACCGGCTTTAAACCGAGCGTCGACAGGCCTTTTTTCTGAGCGGCCTTTAATAGCAAGTGCGCTACGTACGTTTTGCCGACGTCCGTGTTGGTGCCAGCGACAAAAAATGACTTCTTCAAAGGAAACTCCTAAGTTAGTTCTATTTCAACAACGTGATACGTGGTGTTAAAACCACCTTTGCAAAGCGTTGCGAGTGCCTGTCCCCAGCGATCAATCTCACCTCGGTTAAGTGCAGCGCGATCACCGCCAATGACACAATTTGCACCGATGTCTCTGAGATGACGAAGTAATTGGGTAAAAGTTTTCGCACTCACCCCTTCGTTGTAGCTCGCCATTTCGACGGCAAACTCTGCGCTTTCGGCAAAGCGACACCAATCTTCAATCGGTGGGAAGCGATTAATGCGCCGCCCCAGTTGAGACTGATCAGCGGCGCGCTGGAGTTCACAAAGCGTTCCATCCGCAAGAGTCGCCAGAACAACTCGGCCCGATGGCTTCAACACTCGACGGAACTCTTTGAACACCCGCTCCGGAAATGCACACCATTGAATGGCTAAACTCGACACAATGACATCCACTGAACCATCGGCAAATGGCAATGACTCCGCATCGGCGACGTAGCCTGTGAATCCTCGCTGTGAATAGCGATCGATCATTTGGGCCGATATATCAACACCCACCGGCTTAACGCCGGATTTCTCGAGTATCAACTGCGACAAATAACCCGTGCCACAGCCGACATCGAGCACCAGTTCGCCGCCCGAAAACGCATGTGAAGTGATTAATTTTTTCGCGACTCGCTGCTGCAACTCTGCCACTTGATCATAGCGCGCTGCAGCACGACCAAAACTCTCCGCAATCCGCTGCCGATAATCTTCCTGACTGATCTGAGCTTTAATGATGTCACTTAGCTCACGCGCGAACGCGAGCGGGAGTTGGTGCGCAGCACCACGAATCACCCTAAGTGCCGTCGATACACCGCTACTCTCGCAAGCCACCATGACATCCCGATCGCCAACCACCTCAACAACGGGATTGGAAAAGCGTGCGGGCTCTTCGTTCTCCGCGAGAACTTCGAGGGCCTTGCTGTAGTTTTCTAAGTCGCTCTGCAGGTATTCGACGGGTTGAACTTTTCGTTCACACCCATGTGCCACCAACGCGGCGAAATACTGTCGCGCACTTTCGCCTCCACGATCTACCCGTCGTGCAAACTTTTTAAAGTCGAGAGCTCGCAGACCCAAACCATCTTCCCGAATGAACTTGGTTGTACCGGATACGAGGCTTGTTGTCTGCCAACGAACACCTTGCATCCAGAGCGCTGACGCAAACTTTACCCCGATAGACCACGCGATAAGGTGAGCCGACTTGGGAATGCTCTCGCCCAACTGGGTCAACCATACATCACTGAACACTTGGTTATCGGGCACCGAAGCCACGAACACCTCGCGTCCTATATATCCAGAGAACGCCTGCCACACGTCGGCGGTAAAACCCCAGCCGTTCAGTACCACAATGCAACTTTCAGGAAGCGCTCCCGTCCAGTCACACACGCTGGAAGAGCTCACTTTTTTAAACATGCAAAACCTCTGCTAATGACGTTACCAGCGCACCGATCTGTGCCTCAGAATGAGCCGCACTCAGACTAATACGCAGTCGCTCGCTACCTGCAGCGACGGTAGGTGCGCGAACGGCTCCTACGAGTAATTTGTGCTCAGCCAGACGCTTCGCGGCCTGCATAACACCCTCAGTAGACCCAACGACCAGTGGCTGAATAGGGCCGTCGCTGGCTGAAACCTCGATACCGTGCGACTGCGCCAGTCGCTTAAAGCATCGTACATTTGCCGCCAAACGTAATGGGGCGTCATCCCCGCGTTCAAGCAGGCGAATGGCGGCCAAGGTTGCCGCGCACTGAGACGCGGGAATCGCCGTTGAATAAATGTAGCCTCGACCAAAGTTACGAAGGTAGTTGATGAGCGAAGCGCTGCCTGCAATTGCGGCGCCGAACGACCCCAGTGCTTTGCCAAAGGTAACCACTTGGGCAAACACGTGGCTCGGCGCGACACCTGCTGCGATAACACTGCCTCGACCTTGCGGACCAACCACCCCAATGCCGTGCGCATCGTCAACGATTAATGGCGTTTGCTTGGCGTTCAGCAAATCACTGATCTCTCGGAGGGGTGCTTGATCACCATCCATCGAATAAACGCCTTCAACAACCACGGCACTCGGTCCTCGTTCAAAACGACCAAGGCGTTTTTCGAGTGCCGACAGATCGTTGTGACGGAAACGCTGAATCTTAGCACCGCTATCCATCGAGCCATCGAGCAAGCTCGCGTGGTTTAGACGGTCGTGTAACACCGTATCGCCGCGTTCAAAAACAGACGACAACAACAAGTGATTGGCGGCAAATCCCGCATTGATCACCAAAGCCGATTCGGTGCCAAGAAAACTGGCAATCGCCTCTTCCAATGCTTGATGCATCGACGAGTAACCACAGATGAGAGGTGAGGAGCGTCCACCGGCTCCGTATGAATCGAGCGCGGCCTTGCTAGCAGCAATAATTTCTGGGCGCTGGCTATATCCAAGATAATCGTTACTGGCAAAGTCGATTACATCGCTCTTCACCGACACGCTTCGATATAAGCCTTGCGCTGTCGCTGCCGAGAGCTTATCTACAAGGCGTTGCTGAATCACGCGCTCGCCATTGCATCAAAGTAGGTGTTCGCCGCCTTAGTCTCCGTTGTCTCAGATCGGTTGATGCCGAGACGCTCGAACAAAGCGAGGTCTTCGTTTGCCTCTGGATTCGGGGTTGTTAATAGCTTCTCGCCATAGAAGATCGAGTTTGCACCAGCAAAGAAAGCCATCGCCTGCATTTCATCTGACATCGCTTCACGACCTGCCGAAAGACGCACGTAGCTTTTCGGCATCATGATTCGAGCAACCGCTATGGTGCGAATGAATTCGATTGGGTCCATCACATCTTGCCCCTCGAGCGGGGTACCCGCGCAGGCGACCAATTGGTTGATTGGCACCGACTCAGGATGCATCGGGAGATTCGCCAACTGACGCAACAAACCAGCTCGATCGGTTTGCTCTTCACCCAAACCGACGATGCCACCAGCACAGACTTTCATGCCGGAATCACGTACGTTTTGCAGTGTTTCCAACCGATCTGAGTAGGTTCGCGTGGTAATGATTTCACCATAATATTCAGGTGAGGTGTCGAGATTGTGGTTGTAGTAGTCCAAACCTGCGTCTGCCAGCTTACTGGCTTGCTCTCCCGATAACATGCCGAGTGTCATGCAGGTTTCCAGTCCTAAAGACTTCACTTCTCGGATCATGCTCTCGAGGTGCGGAATGTCTTTATTTTTCGGTGAACGCCAAGCCGCGCCCATACAAAAACGGGTCGCCCCGGTTTCCTTAGCCGCTTTGGCTTCAGCCACCACGCGTTCGAGCTCCATCAGTCGCTCGCGCTCGAGGCCTGTATCGTAACGCGAGCTCTGCGGACAGTAGGTACAGTCTTCAGGGCAGGCGCCCGTTTTAATCGATAACAGTTGGCTGACTTGCACCTGGTTCGGGTCAAAGTTTTCACGGTGGATGGTATGTGCCTTAAACAGCAGGTCGTTCAATGGCAAATTAAACATCGCCATAACTTCTTCCACAGACCAATCGTGACGCGTTTGCGTTTGGGTGTTCGACATCGTTCAACAACCTTAAAATTCTGGAGTAAAACCCGAATGCTGATACCTAATCGCCGCAATGTCAACCTTGCCGTAAAATTTGGTTTACATTGGCTGAATAGGCAATATTTTCAACTCTTATCAGATCTCCAAAACTGTCCTTTGTGCCTCACGCTTAGCATCTTGGAGCATCCCATTTGTGTCTACTGTCTCAACGACCTTCCGTGGATTACTCGAGCCTGCCGTCAATGCGGTTATCCCCACGACCACGCCATTGACTCGTGTGAGCACTGCTTTGACACGCAAAATGTGTTCAGTTGTTTCTCGGCACTGGCCTATCAAGACGCCGTGAAGTGGATGTTTTACCGTGTTAAAAAGCATCGCGACGAACCCATCGCTCGCGCGCTCTCAGACGTCTTGGCGATTTACCTTAGTCAGCGTCGCCTACACCCTATCCCCGACGCCATCATTCCAATTCCCACGACCAAACAGCAACGTAGAAAGCGAGGGTTCAACCTGCCCGAGCTCCTGATCCAGTATTTACCTGCAAATCTTAAGCATTTATACCGGCCTATATTAAAAAGTCATAAACCGAACGCTGAGGTAAAACATCTGTCGCGTGCGCAACGCATTGCCACGAATCATCGATTTAGCGTCTCGGGACCTGTTCCGAGACACGTCGTCATCGTTGATGATGTTATTACCACCGGCGCCACTATGATGGCGGCGATCGGCGCACTGAAAGCGCACGGAGCCGAGTGCATAGAAATATGGAGCGTGGCAAGAACCCCGCTCTCTCATAGCCACGAGAACTAAAACAAGCTAGCATGGCAGCGTCGATTCATTTTGGAGTGCACGATGTCTAGCACAACTTGGTACGAGCTCGATCAAGATGCCGTTATTGAAGCTGTGGAATCCCTCGGATTTCTTTCTGATTTACGCGTATTCCCTTTAAACAGTTATGAGAATCGAGTCTGGCAAGTCGGGATCGAAGATGATACTCCCATCATCGCGAAATTTTATCGTCCTAATCGTTGGACGACCGCGCAAATAGAACAAGAACTCGCCTTTACCGAGGCATTACGTGACTCCGACGTAGGCGTTGCTGCCCCACTCAAAATTAATGGCAAGCACCTGCATCAATTTAAGCAATTCCGATTCAGTCTGTTCGAGCGCAGAGGCGGTCACGCACCCGAGCTCGATAATTTTGATCATCTCGATCAACTCGGTATTTCGATCGCTCAAATTCACAACATCGGCCGACACGTTGACCTATCGCTTCGCGAGAGCATAAAAGATGCTCGACGCGCTCGTTGGGCCATTGAAGAAATTAAGAACGGTGACTGGCTCGCCCCGGAGTACAGAAACAACTGGCTCGATAGTGCTCAGCGAATTGCCGACGCCATTGATCAGTCTTTCGAGTTAGTTGGACCCGATCTCACGCCGACGCACGGTGACTGCCACGTTGGCAATATTTTGTGGCGAGATGGGAAAGCCACATTTGTCGACTTCGATGACTGCGTCAACGCGCCAGCGATTTATGACTTGTGGATGTTTTTGTCGGGCGATAGAGCCGACCAAACCGCTCAGCTCGACGCCTTGGTAGATCAGTACGAATCCCTTTGCGAGTTTGATCGACGTGAGATTGCACTCATTACGCCAATGCGTGCGATGCGACAGCTTCATCAGTGCGGCTGGCTCGCATCACGCTGGGATGATCCCGCGTTTCCGATGCACTTCACCTGGTTCAATACACCCAGATACTGGGGTGAACAGGTTAATAACTTAAGGCAGCTCGAGCACGAACTGAGTTTGCCATCGATCAGTCTAATGGGTTGAGCAGCTGTTTCATTGATAGGGCCGGCTCTGTGCAGGTAGTTTCACCCCTGACCGTGGCAGGCACACCCGCCACGATTGCGCGTGCTGGCACGGGGTTCAGCACGACGCTACCTGCGGCAACTTGAGCGCACTCGCCAACCTCGATATTACCGAGCACTTTTGAGCCAGCGCCGATCATCACTCCGCGGCGAATCTTGGGGTGTCGATCACCCGACACTTTGCCCGTACCACCCAAGGTCACGCTGTGCAAAATAGATACTTGATCTTCGATGACCGCCGTTTCGCCAATGACGATGCCTGAAGCGTGATCGAACATCACGCCGCGTCCAATGGTTGCCGCAGGATGAATGTCGACACCGAACTTTTGTGAGATTTGCGACTGGAAGAAATACGCCATCGGGCGGCGATTTTGACGCCAGAGGTAATTAGCCACGCGATAACTTTGAAGCGCGAGAAAGCCTTTGAAGTACAGCAATGCCATGGCCATGTTTTCACAGGCAGGATCACGCTGCTCGACAGCCCTAAGATCAAACCGCACCGCGTCCATGGACGACTCAAGCGCTTCGTTTGCTAAGTCGCGAATCACCAGGCTGGGCAGCGCCGTGCAATCAAGCTTCGTGGCAATGAGGTAACCCAATGCAGACTGTAAGCTCTCATGATTGATAATCGTCGCATGAAGATACGAGGCGAGCGCTGGTTCCTCAGCGGCCCAACTCACTGCGTCTGTGCGAATGGCCTCCCAAATGGGATCCATTGAAATCGTGTTCGACATAGAGTCACTCATGGTTAGAAGACTTTGCTCGAAAGCGTGAATAAATAATAAATGCCATCCAACCTAACCAAACGCCAACGACGTCCGCAACGAGATCAGCGAGTTCAGCTGATCTCCAAGGGATGAAATATTGCACTAATTCAATACCGACGCCAAAGGCGATACAACCCGTAATAACCCAGACAACTCGATGACGATAGGCCCTCAGAAAGACAAAGGCCAGAGCCGCAAACGCGAGCACATGCTCGATCTTATCGAAATTCGAGACCTCAACGATTTGCGGAGCGGGAATGACGCACAATACAATGACCGTCAGGGCTAAACACCAAGCGACGGCTTTCATCGCTTTAATCATCATCGTCGTCTTCTCCTGAATGCGCCATTAAGGGGCGCGTGTAGTAACGGTATCCGTCGAGACCTTTCGCCGGCTCTGGACGGGTATAACGAAGCACAAAGCCTTTCGACTCGTAACAACTGTGAGCGTGATGATTCAATTTTTCAACATCTAAGGACAGGTAATCAAGCTCTTTGACTTCGCCCCCTCTTACCGCCAGCTCAATCAACTCGCCAAACAATCCTTTGCCTCTTGCCTGTATTGCAATTGATAAGCCACTGATGTGCAAGCAACCGGGCTTAGGCTCGGGCAAAGACCGTCCAAGTCGAATGGTCCGCCAATAAGACCACGCACCAATGCTAAAGCCAAAATAACGAAATAAGTGAGCAATGGTAGCCCCTGAGCATGCCTCGACTGAGTCGTGATCATGAAGGTACATCAAGCCGACGACGTGCTCGTCTTGATCGATCGCGACGACTGCGTGCGGCCAACTAAACACCGTATCATCGCGAGCGAAGGCGGAACGCAAAAAGCGCGCACTGCGCTCTTCATCGCCCAAACCGTATGCCCACACTAACGCATCCCGCCCAGAATCGAGAAGTAAGGGGATCGCGGCGGTTGCATCATCAGCCGTCGCTGGGCGAATTGTGAAGTTCGACATTAACTTAGCCTATCCGGAAATAACAAAACGTCGTCTATTGTATCGGTATTACATGCCAGCATCACCAATCGGTCGACTCCGATTGCCACACCGGCGCAATCGGGCAGGTGCCCAACCGCCTCGAGAAAGCGATCATCAATAGGGTAGAGAGGTTGATCTCGCTCGGACCGCCGTGCGCGATCGACCGCAAAACGCCGGCGTTGCTCTTGTTCATCGTTTAACTCATGGTAACCATTGGCCAGCTCGACACCTCGCCATATCAGTTCAAAACGACGCGCCGTACGAATGCCGTCGATCACTTCGATTCGACTGAGCGCGGCTTGTGATGGCAAAAAATTGTACACGAATGTCGGGGCGGTTAAATTTGGCTCGATCAGGTGGCTGAAGACAACATCGAGCCAACCGTCAACATCGAGTTGTTCTATACCAATCCCAGAGGCATTCGAGCCTAACTCTGCGAGACGACCATGATCCGACTCGACGAATGGATCGAGTCCGGTATATTCCAAAAACAACGCGCGATAACTCTTAACCGTCGCAGGAGGCATCTCTACGACCGACTGACATAGCGCCTCGACTTCGCTCATGAGTTGTTCGAGCGAGTAGCCGATACGATACCACTCGAGCATGGTGAATTCGGTATTGTGACGTCGACCACTCTCGCCCGCGCGAAACACTCGCTGCAGCGAGTACACATCACCATAACCCGCTGCGACAGCGCGTTTCAATGGAAATTCCGGCGAACTTGCCAACCACAAATCATCGGCTGCAATCAGCTCGATATTAACATCTTGTCCACCGCTATGGCTCATCATCGGCGATTCGATTTCGAGCACACGACCACGTTGCATAAAACATCGGATGTCATGCAGTATCTGCGCTCGTTTTCGTAAATTGGCTAAAGGAGCCGTCGGTTTCCAATGAGTCATATTAAAAAAAAGCCCCGAAAACGGGGCCTTGTATCAGTCTTTGGAGCGACTGATATATTCGCCTGTACGCGTATCGATACGGAGCATATCGCCCACCTCGATAAATAACGGGACTTTGATCGTGGCACCGGTTACCAGCGTTGCGGGTTTGGTTGCGCCTTGAGCGGTATCGCCCTTCAGGCCAGGATCGGTTTCGGCGACTTCAAGCACTACGTGGTTCGGCGGCGTGATCGAGAGTGGTGAGCCGTTGTACAAAGTTACCGTGAAGATCTCCTGCTCTTTCAGCCAGTACTTTTGATCTCCAACCGCCGCTTCGTCGGCTTGGTACTGTTCAAACGTTGATGGTTCCATGAAGTGCCAGAATTCGCCATCGTTGTAGAGATACTCCATATCGGTATCCATAACATCGGCACCTTCGAGCTGCTCACCCGATTTAAACGTTCGTTCCCAAACACGGCCCGTCTTTAAGTTTTTGAGCTTTACACGGTTGAAAGCCTGACCTTTACCTGGCTTGACGTATTCGTTCTCGACGATCGAACACGGATCGCCATCGAGCATGACCTTTAAGCCGCCTTTAAATTCGTTAGTAGAAAAAGTTGCCACGTGAATGACCCTCATAGATGTTGTGCGACTCGCCGTCACAATGCATTAATAATTCCCGAATTGTACACCACGATTGCCGTTTGGTCAGTTCTTAAAGACGTAGATTTATGTATTTAATGCAATATCGTTGCTACGTATAATCAAGCAATGAACGACACCCTTGAGTTGAAGCAGATACCCCTATCCGATGCGGATGCCACCTGGCAATCCGAGCTCAAACACGCCTACCGATCCGCCTCTGAACTCCGGTTGGCGTTAGGCCTTCCACCTGGAGACGATCGGGACTATGGCTTCCCAATTCTCGCACCGCGCCCTTATGTTTCACGAATCACCAAAGGCGATCCAACTGACCCGCTGCTGCTTCAAGTACTAAGTAACGAGAGAGAGAGTGACGAACAGCTTGGTTTCAGCACCGACCCTCTAGACGAGCGAGACGCCAATCCTCGCCCCGGGGTTGTGCACAAATATCAAAGCCGTCAGTTGTTTATCGCCACCGGTCAGTGCGCTGTAAACTGTCGATACTGCTTTCGGCGACACTTCCCCTATAGTGACAATCGTGTATCGCGAGCTCAATGGCGGGACAACATCCGGCAGACAGCTTTGAACCCCAGCGTCAACGAAATCATCCTAAGTGGTGGAGACCCCCTCTTACTCAACGATGATGTGCTCAATGAACTACTCAATGAGGTTGAACGCCACCCTAGCATCACCCGTGTTCGAATCCACACTCGTCTGCCACTGGTGATCCCTCAACGAATCACCGATGCTCTCATCGCGACGTTATCCAACCGTCGATTCAAGGTAATCGTGGTGTGGCACATCAATCACCCAAATGAAATCGACGAGGCAGTCAAATTTGCGGCTTTGCGCTTACAACAGACTGGGGTTACGCAGCTGAATCAGTCAGTGCTATTAAAGTCCGTCAACAACGCGGCAGTCACACTCGCCGAACTGAGCGAACGACTGTTTTCGATTCACATATTGCCTTACTATCTACACCTACTCGACCGCGTCGCCGGGGCAGCTCACTTCCTCGTATCAGATCGCGAGGCCAAATTGATCTACCGCGAACTGGCGGAACACCTACCCGGTTTCTTGGTCCCAAAATTAGCACGTGAAACCAGCGGCAACTACTCCAAAAACACCTTTGGCACCGATAATTTGTGACAGTTTTAACAACCACAAATTCCGCCTAATCGAGAGCTACACGTTGGCGAAAAAACACGGTAGTATAAGTGCTTGAAGGAAGAGGACACCCAATGAAGGCCGACCAAAGCATAAGACTGCTCGTTGCAAATCAAGATGAATCCGAGTCAATGCGTCTAATCTCGATGCTTGAAAGCGCAGGGATTAAACTCCGTCCGCAGTTTGTCGCCTCTTCGAGTGTTTTTGATAAGTTGGTATCCGAGCAAACTTGGGACCTCGCCATTATCGACGAGCTCAACGAAGACACCCCCTATAAACAGGCTATCCAGAGCTTACGTAAAGACAAACTCGACATCCCCCTTATTTTATTGTGCGACGCAGACGACTACCACGGTTCCGTCGTGAAGGGGATCAAAGCCGGTGCTGTCGATGTGGTGCCTTTTGACCACGACCAGCACCTAATCGCGGTCGTAAAGCGAGAGTTCAATAACAAGCTTAATCGAGCGTCGGCCACCACGGCCAACTTAAAGCGACACAGCGCGGAATCCAACGCGCGAGCACTGCTGGACGATTCGCGAACACCAGTCGCTTACCTGCAGGATGGCATGTTTTTATTTTTTAACGACGCACTAAGATTAACCCTGGGGTTTGACACCGAAGACGATCTTTTAGTAACACCAATCGCTGACATCGCGACCGATGCGAACGTTAAAAAACGCTTATCGAAGTTGGCGACGGGCGAAAAAGCGGCCGAACAAGAAACCATCAGCACCAAGCTCACTCGCGAAGACGGCACAACCTTCGATGCAACGTTACTGGTTCGCTCGACCGAATTTGACGGCGAGTCCGTTAACGAAATATTCATCCCAACTCACCGACTGATGCCAGGCGAAAATAACGCGCACGAGACGCCGTACAAAGCTCCCACATTGCTCGACCGCCGCCGCATTGTCGAAATCGCACAGCGTTGTATTCTCGAAAGCCAGGAAGGCCGACGTCGACAGCTTATTTTGCTTCAGTCTCCTGACTTTGAAGCGACCACTTCTGGTTTCGGCATCGCCGAAAAAGATTCGCTCCTCGAGAGCCTCTCAGAATATCTTAATGACGAATTTGCTGAGCTCGGCCATTGGGGAAGTTTTAACGACGGTCGCTTCGTATTAATTTGCGAACACAACAAAGAAGAACTCGCAAAGCAAGCCATCGACAAAGCCATTGACCACCTCGATAAACAAGTCTGGGATGCAGGCTCTCTTACCGCACGACTCTCCTTGCGCGCCGGCATTTGTCGAATCATTCCTGCACACGAAACAGTCGACACGCTCATCGATGCGGCGGAGCAGGCGTACCAAAACGCCTGTGCGCAAAATGCGCCAAGCGCAATATACGAATTTGACGACGAGGAAAAGCCAGCCCTAACGACCGAAGAAATCGTCGAAAAAGTCAAGCAGGCGCTTCAAGAACAGCGATTCAAACTTTTATTCCAGCCGATCATCAACCTGCACGGTAACACGCAAGAACTTTACGAAGTACTTCTTCGCTTAATCGATGAAGACGGCAATGATGTCAGCCCCTCCGAATGGCGACGCGAAGTTGCCCAGAGTGGCCTCGCTGCACACATCGATCGCTGGGTCTTGCGCGAGGCTGCGAAGAAGCTGACCGTCCAATCGGCCCAAGGGCATGATACCAAACTCCTCATCAATTTAAGCGAGGCGGCGATTCGAGACGAGGGTCTACCAGCGTTCTTGGGGTCATTATTTAAAGCCGCAAACTTGCCAAAAGAATCCATCATTCTTCAGATGAGCGAGCGCGATGTAAACAAACACGTCAAGGCGGCGGCCAAACTTACCGAGTCGCTTGCGGGGCTTCAGTGCCATGCGGCTCTGACACATTTCGGCTCATCGCTTAAACCGTTCGAAACTCTGAAGCATTTGATTATCGACTGGGTAAAGGTTGATGGCAGTTACACTCAAGAACTGCAGAGCGATAATGGCGATACGGCGACACTGACCAATTTGCTAGAGCAATTACACGAAGGCGGTTGGCAGACCATCGTTCCTATGGTCGAAAATGCATCGATCATTAATAAATTATGGCAATCAGGTGCTCAGCATATTCAGGGCTACTACGTTCAGGCACCCGCCGAGGAAATGTCCCACAACTTTGAGTTGTTCTAGACGGTTATAAAATTCCTTTCCCTTTACCTCTTTCTTCTCACTACCCCTCGTACTTTACGCAGTATTGAGGGGTATGCCGAATGTGTTATAAATTAGCTATTGAAAATAAATTTATAACAAGCGCATCCATTTACAGTACAAAGCGTCTATTAAAGAAACAATTTCAGAAAGGAAGCCCTAAACATGGCCATCATTCGTAAACGACTCGCGGCCGCGATTCTGTTGTCAGCAGCACCTCTTGCCAACGCAGATAACCTACTCGAAGTGTACCAAAAAGCTCTCGAAAACGACCCAACGCTCCGAGCAGCACAAGCAAACTATCGTGCCAACGTCGAGCAGGAAAACATCGCATTCAGTGTGTTGTTACCTCAGGTCAACGCTTCTGCTAACTACACCACCTCCGAGAGCGACGCCGACAACGGCACAACGGTTCGCAGCAGTGAAAGCGATAGCTACGGCTGGAAAGTGAGTGCAAGCCAAACGATTTTCAACGCAAACCAATGGTTTAACTTCCGCTCTGCCGAGTTCGTAACCGCTCAGGCCGAAGCCCAGTTCGCCGCTGATCAGCAAGACCTCATTTACCGAGTGGTGGAGGCCTACTTAAACGTTCTTCGTGCCGTATCGAACCTAACCACCGCACGCGCAGAAGAAGCGGCATTACAGCGTCAGTATGAACAAACTCAGCAACGTTACGATGTCGGCTTGATTGCAATCACTGACGTATACGAAGCACGCTCGACACTCGATGGCGTTATCGCGAATCGAATTCAGCTCGAAGGGCAAGTTGCGATCGCATTTGAAGCGCTTGAGGCCATTACCGGTCAACCCGAAGCGAACGTAGCACCGCTCGTCGAAGCATTCCCAGTTAATGCGCCTGAGCCTGCAGCTCCAGCGGCTTGGGTATCAACCTCCTTAGAAAACAACCTGTCTCTGAAAGTGGCTCGCGCTACGATGGACTCGGCCGAGCGCAGTGCAACCGCAACGTCTTGGAACCACGGACCAACCGTATCTCTGTCTGCAGAGTACGGTCAGAGTACCAGCGATGTCGAGCTACCAACCGCGAGCATGACGGACACTGACGGCTGGTCAGCCACATTATCGGCTCGCGTGCCCCTCTTCCAAGGTGGCGGAACCAGCGCTTCTAGTCGCCGCGCTCACGAGCAGTTCAATGTTGCGAAAGAACGGTATATCGGAACCCAGCGTCAGGTCACTCAGCAGGCACGCTCTAGCTATCTAACTGCGATGACGGGCGTTGCAACGGTCGATGCTCGCCAGCAAGCGATTGTTTCCGCACAGAGCTCACTCGACGCGACACAAGCGGGATATGAAGTAGGTACACGAAATATTGTTGACGTGCTAAACGCTCAACAGGCCTTGTACCGAGCACAGTCAAACTACAGCAATGCTCGCTTTGACTACGTTCTATCGCTACTCGCGCTTAAGCAAGTTGCAGGAAGCCTAAGCCCTGATGACATCAATCGTCTCAATGAATGGCTCGACTCTGAAAACCAACTGAATCGCGTTGATCTGTCGTCTTACTAAACGTACCCGACATTAAAAAGGGAGTCTTTCGACTCCCTTTTTTGTGCCCCGTTACAGGCCGCTTTTGATGTAGTCAACCTGTCGCTTCAGCGAACCTCGTCGGGCCTCAAGAAAATCGAGCGATGCGCTACCAGCAGCGTCACGTGCTTTGGGGCTTTCCGCAAGCTCAGCCAACCAACGAACTAACGGCGCTTCATCATCGCAAATCGTCAGCGCCTGCTGTTCGTTCATTTCATCACAGATCGCTTGGAAATTGTGAACGTAAGGGCCGCTGGCCACTGGCTTTCCGAGCGCCGCAGGTTCTAACACGTTGTGCCCTCCATGAGGCACGAAACTCCCTCCGATCACGGCGGCATCACCAGCGGCAAAGAATGACATCATCTCGCCCATCGTGTCACCTACGACAACGGATGCGTTGCCATCCAGAGGATGATCGGCAGTTAGGCTCGTTCTGAGGCAGGCGTTACTCTCGCGTTGCGCCAATTCGAGAACGTCATTGAAGCGCTCTGGGTGTCTGGGGACAATCAACAACAGTGCCGATGGATAGTATTCTTGCAGCGACCTATGGACCCGAAGCATCACCTCGTCCTCACCTTTGTGAGTACTCGCGGCAACCCATACGAAGCGCTCGCCCCCGAGAATTGATTTTAGGTCGAGCCCCTGGTTAATTTGATCAGCCGTCGCCATTACATCGAATTTAACCGAACCGACGGTTTTTAAAGCCGCCTCAGTAACACCGAGTCGCTTTAACCGTCGTGCGTCGTCCTTCGACTGAGCAAGAACTAGATCAAAGCCCGCAAACGCATTTTTCGATAAGCTCGAAATTTTTTCGTACCCCTTCGCAGACTTCTCAGACATCCGCGCATTGGCCAGGATGATTTGTACACCCTTCGCTTTAGACTTAGCAATAATGTTTGGCCAAACTTCCGTTTCCATCATCACCACCAAGGCGGGGTTAAAGTGACGCCAAAATAACGCGATAGCCCACGGTAGATCCCAAGGGCAGTAAACGTGCTCAACACGATCGCCGTATAAGGCCTTTACTCGGTCCGATCCGGTCGGTGTCATGGTGGTCACCACCACTCTTGGCGGGTTGGGGGTAGCAAGAATCGCCTCGATAATAGGCGCCGCGGCAATCGTTTCGCCGACCGAAACGGTATGAAACCATACGTGAGACTTGCCCACAGCGCTGGCAGGCAAGTTAGCACCGAAGCGCTCTTGCCAACGATGTCTGTATGCTGGAGCCTTTCTACCTTTAAGCCAAAGGCGAAGTAAAAGCAGGGGAGCGCAAAGTGTTAAGATGGCAGAATATATAGTTCGCATTGAGTCTTTATCCAATCATTGCAACTATTGTAATGGTTTTTATGGGATGATTTGAAATTATTACACTGGACCAGTTCACTAAAGCTTAAGGACACCATGACAAAATCTAAATCAGCCATCGTTTTCGGTGCTACCGGAGCCTGCGGCAGAGACCTTATTAACGAATTGGTGAGCGATGCCCGTTACCACCGCGTTATCGCAGTGGTGAGACGAGACGTGGTCTTTGAGGGTCAAGTCGAGACGATACGAATTCCTAATCTTTCAGCGCAATCTCTTGCAGAGTTCGATGTCTCAGTCGACTCGATGTTTTGCTGCTTGGGCACCACCATTAAGCAAGCGGGCAGCCAACGGGCATTCCGTGAAGTCGACGAACACCTCGTCAACGCAACCATCGATCTTGCCGAACGCATAAAGGTTCAACACTTCCATTTGATTAGCGCGGCGGGCGCCAATGCTTCGTCGATGTTTTTTTATTCGCGAATTAAAGCGAAAACCGAGGCACACCTGAAGAATAGCAACATTCTCAAGTGGACCATCTATCGACCGAGTGTACTCAAGCGAAAAATCGAAGGCGAGTTTCGCTTGGCCGAACGCATCGGAGAATGGTTAATGGCACCGTTCCAATGGATACC
>JABXIR010000303.1 GCA_013372965.1 Gammaproteobacteria bacterium | reverse complement strand
GCGCTCGGCTTAGTAAAATTCATCGTTCGATCGATCGACAGAAGCAAGAAAAAACAACGCATCAACGAATTAAAACAAAAAAGCTTGAGCGAACTGAGCTCGGAAGAACGAAATGAACTCAAAGAGCTGTTACTTTCGTCTCATAACACGTAAAAAAACGTACTTTAAAACATAGCCATTTCACTAATATAAAGGCTATAATTACGCGCTTAACTTTCGAAGAAGGTTCTACATCTTACATATGTCGTCTCCGTCGCAAAAACAATCAAGAATTAAAGAATTAATCGCCAAGGGCCGTGAACAAGGCTACCTCACGTATTCCGAGGTCAACGATCACCTGCCCGATGATATTTCAGAGTCAGAGCAAGTCGAAGAGATCATTCAAATGATCAACGACATGGGCATACGGGTGTTCGAAAATGCCCCGGATGCCGATGAACTCAGCATGAGCGAAGACAACACAGCTGATGAGATCGCGGCCGCCGAGGCTGCAGCCGCTCTTGCAGCGGTGGAATCAGAAGCAGGTCGAACCACCGACCCAGTCCGCATGTACATGCGTGAAATGGGCAGCGTCGAACTGCTTACTCGAGAAGGCGAAATCCAAATTGCCAAACGAATCGAAGACGGCGTACGTGATGTAACCTCTGCTCTCGTTCACTGGCCGAGCATGCTTCCGACCATCATCGCCTCCTACGAGCGTGTTGAAGACGAAGAAGACGAGCTGCAGTTGGGCGACATTCTCCTAGGCTACCTCGACCCCGTCGAACACGTGCCAAGCGCAAACGTTCAAAACGCGCAGGCTCAGCAAGCTGAGCAAGAAGCCGACACAAACGATGACGATGACTCCGACAGTGACTCAGATGACGATGATGATGACGATACCTCATCAGACATCAAGAGCGGCCCAGATCCAGAGGAAGCGGCTGAGCGTTTCGGCGAAGTTCGTACTCTCTACAACAAAGCCGCGAAACTACTCGAAAAGCACGGACGCGATAGCGACAAATCACGCGAAGCATTCGAGAAAGTTGCCGAGGTCATCAAGTACTTTAAATTCGCGTCTGAATTGTACGATCCAATTATTAACGAAGTTCGAGACGCTCTAGAGCGTATTCGCGCTGAAGAAAAAGCCCTAATGAACATGCTCGTTCGCGGTGCTCGTATGCCACGCGGCGAGTTCATTAAGCGCTTACCAGGAAACGAAGTTAACGACGAGTGGGTCGATACTCTGATTTCAGCCGATGCCAAGTGGAGCCCTAAGGTCGCGCTCGTTAGAGACGACGTTCTGCGCTGCCAGCGCCGTATGCGCGCAGTTATCAATGAATCTGGTCTTGATATTCAAGCCATTAAAGATATCAACCGAGCAATGAGTTTGGGTGAAGCACGAACTCGACGCGCCAAAAAAGAAATGGTCGAAGCGAACCTTCGCTTGGTTATTTCGATTGCGAAAAAGTACACCAACCGTGGCTTACAGTTCCTCGATTTGATCCAGGAAGGAAACATCGGCCTAATGAAAGCGGTCGATAAATTTGAGTATCGTCGTGGTTATAAGTTCTCGACTTACGCGACTTGGTGGATTCGTCAGGCAATCACACGCTCCATCGCGGACCAAGCTCGTACGATTCGAATTCCGGTACACATGATCGAGACGATCAACAAATTAAACCGTGTCTCACGCCAAATGCTTCAAGAGATGGGTCGTGAACCCACGCCAGAAGAACTCGGCGAGCGTCTTGACATGCCAGAAGACAAAGTGCGCAAGGTTCTGAAAATCGCGAAAGAGCCGATTTCAATGGAAACGCCCATCGGCGATGACGAAGACTCACACCTTGGTGACTTCATCGAAGACACGACGATTTCATCTCCGGTCGAATCAGCAACCAGCGAAAGCCTGCACGCCGCTACAAGAGATGTTCTCGCCGGCCTGACTGCCCGAGAAGCCAAAGTTCTTCGTATGCGTTTCGGTATCAACATGAATACTGATCACACACTCGAGGAAGTCGGTAAACAATTCGACGTGACTCGCGAGCGTATTCGTCAAATCGAGGCTAAGGCATTGCGTAAATTGCGCCACCCTTCGCGATCCGAACACCTAAGATCGTTCCTCGATGATAAAAGCTAACAACATAATGCCGGTTCAACCCGGCATTTTTTTTACTTAAATCAAATACATAATCCAATTTTGGGGTTCTCTAAATCGACTTAATTTAATATACTTCGCGCTGAGTTATTTCAGAGTAGCTCGACTTTTCATAAAGGGCCTTTAGCTCAGTTGGTTAGAGCATCCGACTCATAATCGGCAGGTCGACAGTTCAAGTCTGTCAAGGCCCACCACTTTCCCCTTATGTACTCACCTAAACCATTGGTAGTGTTCAAACGTTATTACCAGCGGCACCATTCTCAACCGTTTTCGACGAGCGACCTCCCGTAAGGTTCCATTGATTTGGTCACACTTTAAATGTTCGTCGATGCAACGAACTTGAATGCAGCGCACTTTCTCGCTAATGTGGTTTATGTGTTTAGCATAATAACCCGAAGGATTAGCACATGCGTGTACTTAGTATGGTATTACTCGGACTTCTCACATCGGCTTGCGCTAGTGACAACGGTGGCGACCACGTTGAGCGAGCGATGGATAAAACTGGCGACGCACTTAATCGTGCCGCCGACGCAACGGGCGAGGCGCTCGACGATGCAGCAGACTGGACTTCCGACAAAGTAGAAGAAGCCGGCGATGCCATCGAAGACGCGACCGACGATTAAACCACGAAGACTCTTTTCAAAAGGACTCACTGGTGACCACAGAAATCATCATATTCGTATTTCTTTTGGTGACCATGCTGTTAAGCGGATTTTCGCTTTGGCTCACCTCCAAGCAAGCCATTAACACGAATGGCCTACAACTGTGCGCTGCCAGCTTTTTTGTGCTGGCATTAGGTTCCCTGGTGTCAATGTCTTCCGTTTTCGCTGAGTACGGTGGTGAGCTATCTGAAGAACTTACAGTCACCCTACGCTATCTAAGAGCCTTGCTCGTCCCGATCAGCGCAGCGATGTTTACCCATGGTATTTCCAAACACCTATTAGCCAAGCCGCTTCCAGT
>JABXIR010000033.1 GCA_013372965.1 Gammaproteobacteria bacterium | reverse complement strand
CACGTCAGCCAGTAGATCAGCCGCTTCAAACCGGTCTGAAGGCGGTTGACTCAATGGTTCCGATTGGTCGTGGTCAGCGTGAGTTGATCATTGGTGACCGTCAGATTGGTAAATCTGCGGTAGCCATTGATGCGATCATCAACCAGAAAGGCACGGGTGTTAAATGTATCTACGTTGCAATCGGTCAGAAGCAGTCTTCGATCGCAGCCGTCGTACGTAAGCTTGAAGAGCACGGTGCAATGGATCACACGATCGTTGTTGCAGCGGGTGCAGCAGATCCTGCAGCGATGCAGTATCTTGCGCCTTACGCAGGTTGTGCAATGGGCGAATACTTCCGTGATCGTGGCGAAGACGCGTTGATCGTATATGATGACTTGACCAAGCAGGCTTGGGCATATCGTCAGATCTCGCTTCTTCTTAAGCGTCCACCGGGCCGTGAAGCATACCCTGGTGACGTCTTCTATCTTCACTCGCGTCTACTAGAGCGTGCTGCTCGTGTAAATGCTGAGTACGTAGAGAAGCTAACTAACGGTGAAGTTAAGGGTCAAACTGGCTCGCTAACAGCACTTCCAATCATTGAAACTCAAGGCGGTGACGTTTCGGCGTTCGTACCGACCAACGTAATTTCGATTACTGATGGTCAGATCTTCCTTGAGACGAGCTTGTTCAACTCTGGTATCCGTCCAGCGATTAACCCAGGTATCTCGGTTTCTCGTGTAGGTGGTGCAGCACAGACAAAGATCGTTAAGAAATTGTCTGGTGGTATTCGTACCGCACTTGCTCAGTACAATGAATTGGCAGCATTCTCTCAGTTCGCTTCAGATCTTGATGAAGCAACTCGTTCACAGCTTGAGCATGGTGAGCGCGTAACTGAGCTAATGAAGCAGAACCAGTACTCTCCACTGACCATCGCAGATATGTCGATCTCGCTGTACGCAGCGGACAAAGGCTACCTGAAAGATGTGCCAGTAGAAAAGGTTCTTGCATTTGAGTCTGCGTTACACTCGTACATGAACACTGAGCATGGCGAGTTAATGGCTCAAATCAACCAGTCTGGTGACTACAACGGCGAGATCGATGCGCAGTTTGCAGCAGCGATCGAGAAGTTTAAGTCGACCCAAACTTGGTAATGTGATGGGGGCTAACGCCCCTATCCCTGATTAAGGAGCAAGGTAACGACATGGCAGGCGCGAAAGAAATTCGTGGCAAAATTGCTAGCGTAAAGAGCACGCAGAAAATTACTAGCGCAATGGAGAAAGTTGCTGCGAGTAAGATGCGTAAGTCGCAAGACTTAATGGACGCTAGTAAGCCCTATGCAGAGCGTATCTTGGGTGTGATTAGCCATTTGGCTAATGCAAACCCTGAGTACCAGCATATTTACATGAAAGAACGTGATGTTAAGCGTGTCGGTTACATTGTGGTATCAACAGATCGCGGTTTGTGTGGTGGCTTAAACGCTAACGCATTTAAACAGTCGATCCGATCGATGAAAACCTGGTCTGACCAAGACGTCGATGTTGATATCTGTGTAGTTGGCGCGAAAGCACAAGCGTTTTTTAATAGCGTAGGTGGCAACATGGTTGCTGCAGTACGCGACCTGGGTGATGAGCCTTCCGTCGATCAGTTGATTGGTGGTGTTAAGGTAATGTTAGATGCGTACACAAAGGGCGATATCGACCGTTTGTATCTCGTATCTAACCGCTTCGTCAACACAATGACGCAACAGCCTTATGTGCAGCAAATGTTGCCACTTGAGAAAAAAGAAGTGGAAGCGTTAGCGCATCATTGGGACTACATCTACGAGCCAGATGCTAAATCATTGCTTGATGGCTTATTGGTTCGTTATGTGGAAGCTCAGGTTTACCAAAGCGTTGTCGAAAACAAAGCATGTGAGCAGGCCGCTCGTATGTTGGCGATGAAGAACGCAACAGATAACGCAGGTGGGCTGATTGATGATTTGCAGCTTGTGTATAACAAAGCCCGTCAGGCTTCGATTACACAAGAACTATCAGAGATCGTTGGTGGAGCCGCCGCGGTTTAATCGCGGTGACTATAAAGAATTCAGGTTTGAAATAGAGGAAACGGATAATGAGCAGCGGACGTATCGTTCAGATTATCGGTGCCGTCATCGACGTGGAATTCCCACGTGATTCCGTACCGAAGGTTTACGACGCATTACTAGTTGATGAAACTAAGTTAACCATCGAGGTGCAGCAGCAGCTTGGTGATGGTGTCGTTCGTGGTATTGCAATGGGATCGTCGGAAGGTTTATGCCGAGGTCTTTCGGTTACTAATACAGGCGAGCCTGTATCAGTACCAGTTGGCGCAGCAACGCTGGGTCGTATTATGGATGTATTGGGTGAACCTATCGATGAGAAGGGCCCAATTGGTGAAGAAGAGCGTTGGGCTATTCACCGTGATGCACCTTCTTACGCGGATCAGTCGTCTTCGACTGAGCTTCTCGAAACAGGTATCAAGGTAATCGACCTTGTTTGTCCGTTCGCGAAGGGTGGTAAAGTAGGTCTATTCGGTGGTGCAGGTGTTGGTAAGACCGTCAACATGATGGAGCTTATTCGTAACATCGCAGCCGAGCACAGCGGTTACTCGGTATTCGCAGGTGTTGGTGAGCGTACTCGTGAGGGTAACGACTTCTACTTCGAAATGCAGGAAGCAGGCGTTGTAAACGTTGAGAAGCCAGAAGAATCAAAAGTAGCGATGGTTTACGGCCAGATGAACGAGCCACCGGGCAACCGTCTACGTGTTGCTCTGACTGGTCTAACAATGGCAGAGCGTTTCCGTGACGAAGGTCGTG
>JABXIR010000164.1 GCA_013372965.1 Gammaproteobacteria bacterium | reverse complement strand
GTAGGCAAAATCTTTAAAGTAGTGATGCGCGCTCATCTCGCCACCGTAAATCGCGTCTTCTGAGCGCATGATTTCTTTGATAAAGGCGTGACCGGTTTTACTCAAGATCGCTCTGCCATCAAACTTTTCCACGACGTCGATAGTGTTCCAAGTAAGACGAGGGTCATGCACAATACCGCTGCCCGGGTTCTTTTTGAGAAACGCCTCGGCCAACAGACCTACGACATAATACCCCTCAATAAAGCGCCCATTCGCGTCGAAGAAGAAACAACGGTCAAAGTCGCCGTCCCATGCAATTCCTAAGTCGGCTTTGTGCTCTGCGATTGCGGCAATGGTTGGCTGACGATTTTCTTCGAGCAACGGGTTCGGCACGCCATTCGGGAAGTGACCATCGGCCTCGTGATGAACCTTAATGAATTCGAACGGCAGGTGCGGCTCGAGCAGATCTACCACCGCACCCGCACCACCGTTACCTGCATTAACCACAACGCGAAGCGGTTTGAGTTCACCCAAGTTAACGTAAGTCAGCAGGTGATCAATGTAAGGTTTGGCATGATCGATTGTCTCGTACGTGCCACGACGCACTGGCTCTTTAAAATTGCCGGCTTCAGCCAAGTCTTTAATATCAAACAAGCCCGTGTCGCCCGAGATCGGCTTTGAACCTTCGCGAACGAACTTCATGCCGTTGTAGTCCATCGGGTTATGACTCGCAGTCACACAGATACCACCGTCGACGTCGAGACTCTGAGCCGCGAAATACACTTGCTCAGTACCGCACTCACCGATATCAACCACATCGGCACCGGCGTCCTGAAGACCTTTACACAGGGAATCACAAAGACTGCGACTGGTTAAACGAATGTCATGTCCAACCGCGACCCGGCGAGCCCCCAAAAAATCGACATAGGCGCGCCCAATTCGGTACGCCACTTCATCGTTGAGTTGCTCAGGAACTTTGCCGCGAACGTCGTAAGCCTTGAAACAGGTGATCTCCACAGTGCACTCCAATTACTTTTTGTTTGAAATTAATGGCCGTCACTATATCACTGCGATTCTTTGAAGTTAACCAATTCACACTCTGAGCAATGATTCCGCAAACGCGACTATTCGGTTCTCGATATTCACAAATAACGTTCGATACGTAGTGACATAACCAAACGATGTGAATAAAATGACCGCCCAGTCGCGCTTCATTTCATGACATTTCGCGACATTTACAAACAAATAAAAGAGATTTTCCATGACCAAGCAGAACTCATTTACATACGAACAGCTTATCGATTGCAGTCAGGGCAAGCTATTCGGCGCGGGTAACGCCCAGTTGCCAGCACCAAACATGTTAATGCTTGATCGCATTTCCAGCATCACCGTTGATGGTGGAGAGAATGGCTGTGGCGAGATCATAGCCGAATTAGACATTACACCAGACCTTTGGTTTTTCGACTGCCACTTCCCCGGCGACCCAGTCATGCCTGGCTGCCTCGGGCTAGATGCAATGTGGCAGCTCGTGGGCTTCTTCCTTGGCTGGAAAGGCAATCCAGGAAAGGGCCGCGCACTCGGCTGTGGTGAAGTTAAATTCACCGGCCAAATCTTGCCGACCAACAAAAAAGTGACCTACAAAATCACCATGACGCGCGTGATCGAGCGCAAGTTAGTCATGGGTATCGCCGACGGCAGCGTATCCGTTGACGGTCGTGAAATCTATACCGCGAAAGGCCTAAAGGTAGGTCTTTTCCAAAGCACCGAGAATTTTTAAGGAGTCGCACATGCGTCGAGTAGTTGTAACCGGCATGGGTATCGTGTCGAGCTTAGGTAATGACGTTAGCCAGGTTGAAAACGCGCTACGAACAGGCACCTCAGGCATCAAGTTCCAAGAGGAATACAAAGAGCGTGGTTTACGTTCGCACATCGCTGGATCGATTGACATCGATTTCGCTGAGCACATTGATCGCAAAGTGCTGCGCTTCATGGGCGACGCAGCGGCCTATGCATTCATTTCTATGGATCAAGCGATTAAAGATTCTGGGCTATCCGAAGACCAAGTATCCAATGAGCGCACTGGCATCATCATGGGTTCAGGTGGCGCATCGTCTAAGAATCTCGTCGATTCAGCCGACATCGCTCGCGACCGTGGCGTTAAGCGCATGGGCCCTTACCGTGTAACTCAAACCATGGGCTCTACCACGTCAGCCTGCTTGGCGACGCCGTTCAAGATTAAAGGGGTTAACTACTCACTTTCTTCAGCGTGCGCAACGTCTGCTCACTGTATCGGGCACGGCGCTGAGCTTATTCAGCTGGGTAAGCAAGATGTAATCTTTGCCGGCGGTGGCGAAGAGCTTCACTGGATCATGAGCTCAATGTTTGACGCCATGGGTGCATTGTCGACTAAATACAATGAAACCCCAGAAAAAGCTTCTCGTGCTTACGACCAAGACCGCGACGGTTTTGTGATCGCAGGTGGCGGTGGTTGCGTCGTTCTTGAAGAATACGAACACGCCGTAGCTCGTGGCGCTACAATCTATGCAGAACTCGTCGGTTATGGCGCCACATCAGACGGTTACGATATGGTCGCGCCAAGCGGTGAAGGTGCAGCTCGCTGTATGCGTATGGCGCTATCGACTGTGAACGAGCCGATTGACTACATCAATGCGCACGGCACTTCAACGCCAGTCGGTGATGTCGCAGAACTTAAAGCGGTTCGCGAAGTGTTTGGTGACAACACGCCAATGATTGGCTCGACTAAGTCGTTATCAGGCCACTCGTTGGGCGCCGCAGGCGTTCATGAAGCAATCTACTCCATCCTGATGGCGCGCGGCGGGTTCGTTGCAGCATCTGCTAACGTTGAGAATCTTGATGAGCGTGCTGAAGGCATGAACATCGTCACTGAAACGGCAGAAAAGCAATTGAACACCTACATGTCGAACTCATTTGGCTTTGGTGGCACTAACGCAACGCTGATCTTTAAAAACGCTTAATATCAGCGCTCTAAACAACAAAAACCCAGCGCTTTAGCTGGGTTTTTTATTGTCTGACGAAAATGCCCGCCAGCGATCGAGTAAGCCCACTCGCCAAGGCTTTGGCTTGATACCAAATGCAAACTTTAAGGACTCACCATCGAGTGAGCGATCGAGGCCAATTCCCGCTCCGGCCACCAGCTTTGACGTGGTGTCTTCTTGAGTATCATCACACAAGAATGCCACCAGGCGATGCCAAGTGACTTTACCCCCAGTTGCGTAGGTATAACGCCCCCAGTTCTCACCACCCGACACTAACTGAGCGATCACAGAAGCCGTCACCCGAGATAAGTCAGGTACGGTCACAATGTTGAAGAAAGAGCTGTCATCGAGTTCTCGTTTGCCCGCTTGGTCGATTTCCTTTTGAACATCTGAAAACAGCCTTATCGCCAACATCGGAAAATCCAGAAGCATCACCCGAGCTCCGTCATCGAGTAACGGAGACTCCCATACGTCGTCGAATTCGTCATTATCGAGCTCAAAAGACTGCATCCGAACCTGAACGACGCCTACGTTTGACAAATCGGCCTGACGGCAAAGCGCTAGAAAGTGCTCGACTTTGGTGTCGAAGCTCACAACAAGTTCGGCGTCTGAAAGAGACGCGGTGATGGGATGTTCGATCTCAACGCACTCTAATCGAGGCATAAGATACTGGATGCTCGCGATCAGTTCATCGCGGACATCGTCTGGCGGGCTCACGACATATATTCGTTCGGACATCGATCGATTCTCTGGTGTTTAGCGAAGTATAAGAAAATAACCGCTTAGGTCCAAGTTAAGTGCATTAAAAAAGGGGATTGTCTGTCACATCCCCTTTTACATAAGCCACTTCGAATTACGAACGATTTTAGAATGGAATATCGTCGTCGAAGTTATCGTAGCTTGGCGCTGGCGCCGGTGCCGCTTGTTGCGATTGCTGCTGTGGGCGATTCTGTGGCTGATACGCTTGGCCACCTTGCGGTGCTTGTTGAGCCATACCCTGCTGCGGTGCTTGTGGTTGCTGCGGTGCAGAATACGACGCAGGTGCCGCCTGAGTTTGATTCATTGAAGGTGCAGCACCGCTGCTGTATGGGTCGGCAGCCATGTTGCTGGTATCGGAACCCTGACCCATGTTGCGGCTATCAAGCATTTGCATCTCGTTGGCGACGATCTCGGTGCTGTAGCGATCGTTACCGTTTTGATCTTGCCACTTACGTGTACGCAACGAACCTTCAACGTAGACTTTGGAGCCTTTTTGAAGGTACTGACCTGCGATTTCGGCGAGTTTGTTAAAAAATACGACACGGTGCCACTCTGTGCGCTCTTGCGCTTGACCGGTGTTTTTATCTTTCCACGTCTCTGATGTGGCGACCGAAATGTTTGTTATCGCCGCTCCCGCTTGCGTGTAACGCGTTTCAGGTGCGTTACCGAGGTTGCCAACGAGAATGACTTTATTAATACCACGAGCCATGAGCCTAACCTTTTTTGTCGTAATTAGTTTTGTAAATTAAGAGATCTAGAATAACGAATTGAGCGATGGTATGCATCACCTAATCGATTAATTTTTTAAATGTGAGGTACGAGCGGTATCAACGGCTTCCAACATAGCTGAGCGGGTGTATGTGTCGGCATCGACTTTCATATAAACGTGGTTTGACGCGTCATCGAAGACCACCTTGGTTAATCCGGGGACGCCCTTGAGTTGATCTTCGACCGCATCACGATCAAAATCGTCAAGACACAGAGAATCGTTCTTTAAATAACTCACTGGACGCATACCAACGACGGCCGCCAACCAAACCAAAGAGAGCAAGAAAGCCACAGCAAATGGGCCTTTAACCCCAAACAAATCCATGCAGACACCGGCGAGCAATGCGCCCACAAACGCACCACCGAATTGCGCGGTCGAATAGATTCCCATTGACGCCCCTCGGCGTCCGACCGGTGCGATCTTCGATACTAAGCTCGGCAACAAAGCTTCGGCCAGATTAAAGCCGACAAAAAACCACCACAGCGCAGCGATTAGTACGTACTTACTATCGGTCATAAACAGCACACCGCATGCGATACACACAAGACTCACCGCAATCCGAAGCGACGCTCGCATGTGACGCTTCACTTCGGCCAAAATCACCAGCGGTACCATGAAAATAAAACTACTGCCGATAATGGCCAAGTAAAACCAGCTGAGAGAATCCGACGACACCACATCGAGACGGTCGAGCAACGTCGGCATACTCAGAAACATGGCCATTAGTGCCGCATGAAGGGCAAACACACCCACTGCGGCACGAAGTAACTCGCGTTCGCCGAATACCTCGCGAAGCCCCTTCGCTCGAACATCGTTGTGAAAAATATCGGCCTTGGGATTAGGAACCATTGTCCAAAGTAAGATCAGGGCGACGATACCGAGTAGTCCACCGACCACGAACACACCTTCCAAGTCGAAAGACGCGTAAATAGCTGGACCAATGACCATTGCAACACCAAACGCTAATCCGATGCTCGCGCCGATCGAGGCCATGGCCCGTCCTCTGCGATCTTCCGGAACCAGATCAGTCATAAGAGCCATCACAGTAGCGGCCACCGCGCCCGCACCTTGAAGCGCTCGTCCAGCAATAATCAACCAAATGGAGTCCGCCCAGGCGGCCAAGAAGCTACCCAATACGAAGAGTATCAACCCGACACTGATAACAAATTTCCGACCAGCTCGATCGGACCAAGCCGCTAAGGGTAATTGGAACACACACTGGGTCGCGCCATAGATACCAAGCGCCACCCCAATCCACGTTGCGGTTGCATTTGGATACGACTCGAGCGCCAAGCTCAGAATGGGCAGAACCATGAATAAGCCCAACATCCGAACGGCGTAAATAAGCGAAAGACCAAATACAGTGCGCGACATAGTTTTCCAAAAAACGATTCTTACTAATTTGAGACAGTGTGTTTCGGGGAAATCCGACTAACACATCGATTTAATACCGCAGTATACTGAAAGGATTGCATTCTAAGGTAGTCTAATGGACAAAATTTCGCTGAAAGGCGCTCGAACCCATAATTTAAAGAACATCGACATCGACCTACCTCGCGATCAACTCATCGTGATCACTGGCCTATCGGGATCAGGCAAGAGCAGCCTCGCCTTCGATACGCTCTATGCAGAAGGTCAGCGTCGCTACGTAGAATCGCTTTCGACCTACGCCCGACAGTTCCTATCCATGATGGAAAAGCCTGAGCTCGACCACATCGAAGGTTTGTCGCCAGCGATCTCGATCGAGCAGAAATCGACCTCGCATAACCCAAGGTCGACCGTCGGAACAATCACCGAAATTTACGATTATCTTCGCTTATTATTTGCGCGTGTTGGCGAACCTCGTTGCCCTGATCACGACCTGCCTCTTGCGGCAAAAACCGTTTCGGAAATGGTTGATACGGTGCTGGCACTCGAAGAAGGCACCAAGCTGATGATCTTGGCGCCAGTGATTCGTGAGCGTAAAGGAGAACACCTGCATTTATTCGAAAAACTTCGTGCGCAAGGGTTTATCCGTGTCCGCGTTGACGGCATCATCACCGACATCGATGATGTTCCCGATCTCGACAAGAACAAGAAGCACACCATTGACGTCGTCGTAGATCGCTTTAAAGTTCGCGACGACATCAAGCTCCGACTGGCAGAAAGTTTCGAGACGGCACTGGAACTCGCCGAAGGTCTAGCGAGTATCGCTTGGATGGATGGCGAACACGATGAAACACTCTTCTCATCAAAGTATGCCTGCCCCATTTGTGATTACGCGCTAAAAGAACTCGAGCCGCGACTCTTCTCATTCAACAACCCGGCCGGGGCGTGCCCAAGCTGTGATGGCTTGGGCGTGCGTCAATACATTGACCCCAACCTGGTGATTCAAGATGACGAGCTGTCGCTTGGCGAGGGCGCAATTCGCGGATGGGATCGACGAAACGTCTATTACTTCCACTTACTTAGCTCTCTTGCCGATCATTACGGCTTCAGCGAGGATACTCCGTGGAATGAGCTCGACTCTGCGCATCAGCAGGTGATCCTGCACGGCTCTAAAGACACGATCGATTTTTCATACGTCAACGACCGTGGCGACATCTACAAACGAAGCCACACATTCGAAGGCGTCATTCCGAATATGAGCCGACGCTACCGTGAAACCGAATCCAACAGTGTTCGCGAAGAACTGGCCAAGTACCACAGCCAGCAAGCCTGCCCCGAATGCTCTGGCAGTCGCCTCTGTCGTGCAGCTCGCCATGTTTTTGTTGATGGGCTTACCATCTCCGACATGACGAACCGAAGCGTCGGCAACAGTTACCGATATTTCGAAGCGCTTCAATTTGAAGGGTCGGCGGCTCAAATTGCCGACAAAATCCTCAAGGAGCTTCAAGATCGCTTCCGCTTTTTAAATGACGTCGGTCTAAATTACCTCACCCTAAACCGAAGCGCCGATACGCTGTCGGGAGGAGAAGCGCAGCGAATCCGGTTGGCGTCACAAATTGGTGCGGGTTTAGTTGGCGTCATGTACATTCTCGACGAACCAAGCATTGGATTGCATCAACGCGACAACGAGCGACTGCTGAGCACCCTCACTCGCTTACGCGACCTCGGCAACACCGTAATCGTAGTAGAGCATGATGAAGACGCCATCCGACTCGCAGATCACATTGTCGACATCGGCCCCGGTGCTGGTATCAACGGCGGCGAGATTGTGGCTCAAGGAAGCTACGAAGATATTCTTAAGAGTAAGCGCTCGCTAACGGCAAAATACCTAAGTGGCGAGGAGTCCATCGTGATTCCTAGCAAGAGAAACCCAGTGAAGAAAACCAAGATGCTCACGCTCAAAGGTTGCACGGGTAATAACTTGCAGGACGTTACCCTTAATTTACCCGTCGGTTTATTCACCTGTGTCACGGGAGTGTCGGGCTCGGGTAAGTCGACATTGATCAACCGAACCCTCTACCCGCTCGCAGCGACGGCGCTTAATCGGGCGTCGACCTTAAAATCGGATCCGCACACTGGAATCGACGGCCTGAACCACTTCGATAAATGCATCGATATTAATCAGAGCCCCATCGGACGCACGCCACGATCTAACCCTGCCACGTACACCGGCATGTTCACACCCATCCGAGAGCTATTTGCAGGAACTCAAGAGGCGCGCTCACGCGGCTACAAACCGGGCCGTTTTTCGTTCAATGTGAAGGGCGGACGATGTGAAGCCTGCCAAGGTGATGGCGTCACCAAAGTCGAAATGCACTTCTTGCCAGACATCTACGTTCCGTGTGATATTTGCCATGGCAAGCGCTACAACCGCGAAACGCTCGAAGTACTCTACAAGGGTAAGAACATCAACGAAGTGCTCGATATGAGTATTGAAGAAGCATACGCGTTCTTTGAGGCAGTACCTGCGATTAAAAACCGATTGCAAACGTTGATGGACGTTGGGTTAACGTACATTCGTCTCGGCCAGTCGGCGACGACGCTTTCGGGCGGTGAAGCTCAACGAGTGAAGCTAGCGAAGGAGCTGAGTCGTCGCGATACGGGAAAAACCATTTACATCCTCGACGAACCGACCACTGGCTTGCATTTTCACGACATCAAGCAGCTTCTAGCGGTGTTGCACCGACTCAGAGACCATGGCAACACCGTCGTGGTGATCGAGCACAACCTAGATGTCATTAAAACGGCAGACTGGCTCATTGACCTTGGCCCCGAAGGCGGCTCGGGTGGTGGGCAAATTATTGCCGAGGGAACGCCTGAAGCGGTGGCTGTAATTGAAGCTTCTCACACCGGGCGGTTTCTTAAACCAATACTTGGAGTTAAGTAAATGTGGCAGATCGATCCGCGCCTCGACGCAGATAGCGAACTCATCATCGAAACTAGCACGCTTCAGTGGCGACTGTTTAACGACCACCGTTACGATT
>JABXIR010000220.1 GCA_013372965.1 Gammaproteobacteria bacterium | reverse complement strand
TTGTCGGCATCAAGGAAAGCACCTTTGATGTAATACACATCCCAGAACATGGTGTCTTGCCAGAAAACACCCCCAGTCGTATGGCCCTTAGGTCCAAACATGGTTTCGATTTTACCGATAACGACACCTGCGGTCGCTGCACCGGTGCCAGCAAGGTCCTTGGTGTAGGAATGAATGACGTAGTCTGGGCGCTCGGCTGGGTTGTTGCGTTGTAATGGCCGGTTCAAGAATGGCGTAGCAAGGGTCGAATCAAGAATCACCTTGTGGTCATCTTGGTGAGCGCGTTCACAAATTTTTGGAACATCAAGGACGAGTCCGTGGGGGTTGCACGGTGATTCGATGTACACGTGGAGTTTCTTTCCATCGTTTAATCGTTCGCGATGGCGTTGCTGAACCTCCGAGAGGAAACGATCGAACTCATCGCCGCTGTAACCATCAAACCACTCAAGCTGGATAGCGAGTCGACTTTCTTGCGCAAAGAAATCGACTAACAGTTGATGAGAGCCTCCGTAGACGTTACGAGCGACGATTAACACATCTCCGTGACGAAGAATGTTGCTCAACACGCAATCAATTGCCGCCATGCCCGAGTTAAAGTTCCAAGCAAGGTATTCGTTGGTATAAGGACCCGCCTCTAAATCTACAATGGCATTAGCAAGTGAAATCGAGGTCGGATTGAGCAATCGACTGTAGATTTGATGGGTGGGTTCCTTGCCATGAAAAGCATCGTCAACCCACTCAGTGCATGCGTAGATGTAAGTGGCTGTTTTTGTAACCACAGGAGTTGCGCTGAACAGCGCAGGCACGTTATCGAATAATGGGAAACTGCCTTTTGCGGTTTTAGTGGTATTATCGGAATTAAGCTGTTGGTACGTTGCTCGAAACGGGTTTTGTAGATTATCTAGCAGCTTGGCAATTTGAAACGCTAAGAACTTCTTTGCGTTGAAGTAGCGAACCTTATCGCTGCGATCGAGGAGTGGGAGGGTTTCACTGGTCGCACTCCAGAGGGCATCTAAGCTATGTTGTGCACTATAAAGATGCTCTGTAAGCTCAACGAGCGAGCGCCCGTATTCGGTGTTAGGATCGATGTCAAAGTAGGCTAGTTGCTCGCTTGCAAGCGCTTTCGCGGATTCGTGCTTTGTCGTGTTACGAAGTGGAGATAAGTTTTTCATCGTATTTTGCCGTAATTGTTATTTTTCCGAAAAATATACGGATTATTTCTGTTTAGTACAATAATTTTTGACATCGGGGTGATTTATGCGAAGTTTGTTGTTGGTTTTGTTGCTGTTGCCGGTTGGGGTACACGCACAAAACTTATTTGATACCAAAGGCCGAGCGGGGAAGCTTGAAACCACCTTTGGACTCATTCATCAAAATGGCGCTTATTTGTCGAATGGGCAAGACGCCTATCTAGATATCAACGATGACCAAGGCTTCATGTTTTCGTTGGGCTACAACTATAATTCGCATCTAACGTTCTTAATGGACGTTGACTCAGTGCGTTCCAGTTACCGTGGTCAGGCAGTATCCGATGACTCCAATGATCTCATCAACTACCGTGGCAAAATCACGACCAGTCGGTTTATGTTCGGAGCGAACTACAACTTCTTTGATGGTGCGGTTACTCCGTACGTCGGCGCGCGAGGCGGCTGGCGCTATATTGATACCAATATCCCCGACGGCACCTATTATACCGGTTGTTACTGGGATTACTTGTGGGGGTATATCTGTAACACTTACGCTAATACGTACTCCGAATCCGACTTTGGTTACACCCTCACTGCCGGATTGCGCTGGGATTTCAATTCACGCTGGTTTTTGCGAGTAGGCGGCGCCAAGGATTACTTCAACTCGAACGTAGACGGTGATGAAGCGAACTTTACCGTGTACCGTTTCGAATTCGGCATGATTCTGTAAATCGCAGCAAGCTTATGGTTTAGTGAAAAAAAGGCGACCCTAGGTCGCCTTTTTTGTATTTGGTCGTTAAGTAAACGCAGGTTATTTGCCCGCAGTCGCCATGATGCCGGCGAGGCCGCCCATGAAAATACCTAAAATCATAAATACCAAACTGATTAGCGTTAGGACGCCCATGATGGTGAAATAGGTGCGGATCTTAGCGAGTGCCATCGTAAGGTCGTCAGCGCTTTCCATGAGAACAGCGCGCTCAAGTGAGGAAGCTGATTGGAAAAGTAAGACGCCCATCCAGATTGGGAGCCATGCCACGATAATGCCAACGATCGTCAGCGCGGTGAGGGCCCCGTAAATAATACTCAGCACGCCGACGAGTTTCATCCAGTTGCGCGCTGGGTATAGAGTTTGTGAAATGTTCTTGATATCCATGCAGTTCTCCTTTGACTTCGGTATCTTCGAATTATTATTGTGATTTTAGTCCTTACAATTCTCAGTTTACACATTTTAGACCAAGCGAGGTAATTTAGATTACAATCGCAAACTGACTACCTTTAACCAAATGTTCTCGGGATGACCCAATGAAATTTAACAACCATATAGCCTTGTTCAGTAGTGCTATTTTACTCTCGGCCTGCGCCTCCACAACCGATGTGAGTCGTGCATCTGATGACAACGCTTTGCGTTTTGAAGCGCACATGAACTTTCTAGCGTCTGACTTACTTGAAGGGCGTCAGCCTGGCCAGCCTGGCCACGAAATCGCCTCAAGCTACATTGCGACTCAGTTCGAAATGTATGGCGTACAGCCAGCGTCGGATGGTTCGTACTACCAGCAAGTGCAACTCGAAACCATGAGCTACGTCATGGATGATCGAGAGTTCACGATTTCGACAGTCAATGGCGATATGGCGATTACGCTCGAAGAAAACGCGATGCTTTACCCATCGTCTCGCTATCCACAGGCAGACGTCGAAGCGGATTTAGTCTTTGCTGGTTTTGGCATCAGCGCGCCTTCTCTTGGCTACGATGATTTTTCAGATATCGATGTTGAAGGAAAGATTATTGTGGTGTTTACGGGTAAGCCAAACTGGTTTCCAAGTGCCGAAGGTTCTCACTTCAGAAGCATGCGAGGTCAAGAGTGGGCTAAACGTGGCGTTGCGGGTGTAATCGTTATGCAGACACCTGAGGCGGAAGAGCGCTATAGCTTCGAACGAGCAGCGAAGCACGGTTACCGAGATAGCATGTTCTGGCGCGATCCCGATGGACGCGTTCTTGGTTATGATTCATCCGTTCAAGCGACTGCGTCAATCAATATCGACGCGAGCCGAGAACTGTTAGCTGCCGCTGGATTCGATTACGATGAGCTTTTAGCGACGTTAGACTCCGGGCAACCGGTATCGGGCGGTGTGCTCAATGCACGTGCGAAGATGAGAGCGTCCTCGACCTTTGAAACGATTACGAGCCCCAATGTCGTTGGCATCATCGAAGGCTCAGACCCTGAACTCAAAAACGAGTTTATCTTATTGACGGCTCACTCAGATCACGTCGGGCGCCACGAGAACGACTCAGACGACCAGATCTACAACGGCGCAATGGATAATGCATCCGGTGTCACCACTCTAATCGAAGTAGCGCGACTGTTTCACGAATCGGGTGAGCGTCCACGCCGATCGATCTTGTTAGCAGCGGTCACGGCTGAGGAAAAAGGGCTCTTAGGCTCGGCTTACCTCGCAAACAATCCAGTGGTTCCGTCAGAGCAAATCGTTGCGAACGTCAACTTAGATATGCCGGTGCTAACCTTCAACGCGACTGAGCTCGTTGCGTTCGGAGCAGAGCATTCATCCATTAAGCCATACGTTGAACCGGCGGCTTCCGATGCTGGGTTTACTCTGATTGACGATCCAGTGCCACACATGAACCTGTTCGTTCGTTCGGATCACTACAGCTTCGTTAAGCGTGGAATTCCTGCGGTGTTCCTTACCATGAACCCAACGACCACGGCGACCGAAGAGGGTGAAATTGGTATGTCCGAGTTCCTTCAGGAACATTATCATCAGCCAACGGATGATTTGAACCTTCCAATTGATTACCAAGTCGCGGCCCGCTTTGTTCAGGCTAACTACGATATTACCAAAGCACTGGCCAATGCCGACGAACGTGTCGAGTGGAATGAAGATAGCTTTTTTGGCACGTTACGTGATTAACGATCGTGTCTGACTGAAAAAAACGAGTCATGTCTATGGCTCGTTTTTTTTTGCGTTCTATTATCGATAATGCGCTTGAACTAATGAGAGGAGATGGTTGATGAAGCTTCCCGATAAGCCCACCCGTTGTCAGCTGTGCTCTCGCGCGGGATGTGAATTGACCAAGCATCACCTATTCCCACGAGCGACACATCGGAGTCAATCGATTCGAAAGCAAACGTCTCGAGAGCAGCGTGTCACATCCATTGCTTGGCTTTGCAGACCCTGTCACTCTGCAATACACCGTTTTATTTCAGAAAAGCAAATGGCACGACATTACCATAGTGTCGAGCAGTTACGGCAGCACGAAGAGGTGATTCGATTCTGTCAATGGATCGCGGATAAACCGCCTGGCTTTCAACCTAAGTTTTAACTGGTTATAGTATTTAAAACATTATCGGAAGCTCTCATGCGCACTACTTTCAGTTGGGCTAAGTGGATTGCAAATCTCTATCGGGACACTCATCCCAGTCACTATTACTACGTATTAGCTAAGGTGCTTAGTGACGACTTGGCCAACACGCTTAGGACGCTTTCATTGAATCATCTCGATCAGAGAAACAGTCTAGGGCATGTGCTTGACGTCGGTTGCGGTCGCGGTCAATTCGATTTCTTAATCTCGCTTTTTAATAACGTCGAATCTCTCACAGGAGTCGATCTCGATGCTCGTAAAATCGTCGTCGCCAACAAGGCATTGGCATGTTGGAACATCGATCAACCTCTGGCAACTCCCATCAAGTTTAAGGTGGGTGACGCGACTGCTTTGGGTGAGGGTTGCTACGATACCATTCTGCTTTTTGATGTGTTTAATACGCTCGAACACAGTGAACAACACGTCATTTTGGCGCAATTGGCCAGTCGGTTGAACGATGGTGGACGGCTCTTCGTTCGTGAATCAATTCGGGGTGATGGCCCCTCGGTTAGCAAGTGGCTCGAACCGCTTGCCAGAAAGTTTGGCACAAACATCGGTCGAAATATGGCGTTTCCGACTTACGAACAACTCTGTAGTTGTGTTCAAGTGGCTGGCCTTGAGATCATCGCAGAGCGAACTTCGCCATTACTCAAGAGTCGATTCTTGACCTTAAAAAAGGCGACTTCACATGCACACTAGGCGATTAGTACTCCGTCCGCCAAGTATTACTGACGCACCGTTCTACTTGGCGCTAATGTCCGACCCAACGTACATTGAAAACATCGGTGATCGGGGTATAAATAACTTAGCCGACGCAATTCGATATCTGCATGAATTCTTGGCTAAGTCCGGCGATGACAACGCGCTTCGTGTCGTCGAAGAGCGCGAATCGGGCCGTGCAATTGGTCTTTGCGGCTTGTTGAGGCGTGACTTTCTTGAATACCAAGATTTGGGTTATGCCTTCTTGCCCAGTGATACGGGGAAAGGCTATGCAAGAGAGGCTGCGAGTGCCGTGCTTGAGACAGTGGTATCAGAGCGGACTTGTGCCATTGTGAGTCAGTCCAATGTACGCTCAAAGAAACTACTCGAAGATGTGGGTTTCAGCTTTGTAAAGATGATTAAATTCCCCGCGACTGGCGAGGACGTAGAGTACTGGGAGCGACCGAGACCTTAATGCTCAATCTTCTCAACGATTCGGTCGATGAGTGTGTAAAGCTCGTCTAGCCCTGGATTGTCTTTATATTCAACCATGTACTTGTTGTGGAAGTAGACAACCAGTTTGGCGTGGTTACTCTCGAGATACATCGTGTAGCCGTCGAGATCGGTGTACGCCTTTAATCCCATCCAGTGCCACGTCCCATCCTCTAACTGGCCGTTGGATTGGACTGCATTAAATGCTCGAAGCGCTCGTTTTATGTCGAGTTTGGGATCGTGCTGAAGCTGATTGATTTCCATGACATCATTCCTGCTCTGCTGAAACTTAAGTGTATGGCAGATTTCTTCAATGTAAATTTCGTCTTTCGAAGTATCGAAACGGTATTTTTACGCATTGCCGAAGGAAGGAAACTTCCGAGTGCTGTGATATTATTTGCGTTTTCGTCATATTCATTAGTTTCATCAATAAGGTGAGTAAGCGGTCTAAGAATCGTATCATTGCCTAGGAGTAACGTTATGCAACTTCCCTCGAACCCAGTGGTTGGTGTCATCATGGGGTCAAAGTCAGACTGGGACACAATGAGCAAAGCCACTGAAAAGCTAGATCAGCTCGGTATTCCCTACGAAGTGGAAGTCGTATCTGCACATCGAACCCCAGATAAACTGTTCAGTTATTCTGAACAAGCACAAGCACGTGGTATTGAAGTCATTATTGCGGGTGCCGGAGGTGCGGCGCACCTTCCCGGTATGGTTGCAGCAAAAACCTCGCTGCCTGTGTTAGGCGTCCCGGTAAAGTCGCGTACACTTAACGGCATCGATTCGCTGCTATCAATCGCTCAGATGCCTGCCGGTATTCCTGTAGGAACGTTAGCGATCGGTGACGCTGGTGCAGCTAACGCAGGTATCTTTGCAGCAAGTATCTTAGCAAACAAATACACGGCAGTTGATGAGTCGCTGAAAGCGTTTCGCGCGGCGCAAACAGAAACTGTTTTAGAAAACGCTGACCCACGAGGTTAACTGATGAAAATCGGCATATTGGGCGCTGGGCAATTAGCGCAAATGTTAGCTCAAGCAGGACTCAAGTTAGGTCATGAGTTTATGTTCTTATGCCCTGACCCCGATTCGTGTGCGGCACCCTACGGTGAGTTACTGTGCGCCGACTATCACGATGAAGCTGCCCTAGCGACGCTTCGTGACTGGGCCGATGTGATCACCTACGAATTCGAAAACGTTCCGAATGAAGTTGCTCAAGCACTCGAGGCGGGCAATACGCTCTATCCACCGTCAATGATGCTCGGTATTACGAGTGATCGTATTACCGAAAAAAATTGGGTGCGCGATCAGGGTATCGGAACGGCGAACTTCGCCGAAGTTCGCAGCTTTGAAGACCTCGTTGAAGGTGCAAAAACGGTGGGCTTACCAGCCATTCTCAAAACATCGCAGTCGGGATACGACGGCAAAGGTCAAGTGAGAGTCTCAAGCGCGGAACATCTTGCGTCTGCGTGGGAAGCGGTCGGTCAACAGGTCTGTGTTCTCGAGGGGATGGTTCCGTTCAATCGCGAAGTGTCGATGATTGCTGCACGCTCCCCAAGTGGCGATATTGCTTATTTGCCGCTTAGCGAAAATGCGCACACCGACGGCATTTTGCACGTCGCTGAAAGTAAGCAAAACGACCCCGTCGAAGCAAAAGCTCAGCAGATGATCAAAGCACTGTTAGATGCGTCTAATTATGTGGGTGTTCTGACAGTTGAGTTCTTTGATGTGGATGGTGAATTACTGGTCAATGAGTTAGCTCCACGTGTTCATAATTCTGGCCATTGGAGTATCGAAGCCTGTGAAGACTCACAGTTCTCTCTGCACATCAAGGCGATCGCGGGTGAATCAATACGCTCTCCAAAGTTAATTTCTCGCGCTGCCATGGTGAATGTGATCGGGCAGGTACCTCAGGGACTTGAAGCGTTCGCATCCGACGACACCTTTGTTCACTTGTACGGCAAAGCACCGCGTAGTAAACGAAAGATTGGCCACGTAACCGTGCTCGAGTCGACCGATGCCTCAACATTCAACGAGCGGCTAGCTCAGCTCGTTAAAGCAATTGAGTGGGCGTAGCTCGCCTAATTAATTTGGACTTACTCGCCTTGGTCTGATGTCTTTACTCTGGCGAGTGAGTCTTCGTGAAGGCTGCTTAAATACATCCAGTCACCATCGATTAAAGCGCCAGTGATAAATCCATATCGAGCGTTTTGATCTGCCCAGTGATCAACGAGTTGTCCTGCCTCATTGACCGCGATAACTTGCCCGAACCGTTCTGCTTTTGGCCTCATCCAACTCGGTAATCGCTGAATGACCTGTCGCCAAAAGGGATGTTCTGAAAGGCCGTCGAGTAGAGAATTTCTCGGGCTGACGAGTCCAATCCAGTAGTTTCCATCCGTATTGCGATTGATGTTATCGGGGAATCCTGGGAGATTGTCGATAAATACCTCGGTCTGCCCTGCGTTTGGCCCATTGATCCAGTATCTCAACACTCGATATTTAGACGTCTCTACGACCAATACCGAACGCTCGTCGAAGCTAACCGTTACGCCATTAGCAAAGTGGAGGCTCTCTAGCGCGACACTCGTTTCACCGGTGTTAAAGTCGTACTTTAACAACCGTCCGTTGGCACCGTGCTCCATGATATCGAGCAAACTGGCTTCATAGCTACCGTGCTCGATGGCGGTAAATTTAGTGGATGCATCGCTGAAATACACGATTCCCTCGCTCGTCACGTCGACATCGTCAGCATAGCGTATCGGGCTGCCGTTAACGTTGTTGCTCAGCAGTTTAACCTCGCCATCGACGGTCACCGAAAGCAAGCCCAAGAGCGCATCCGCGACAAGGAGGGTCTGGTGAGCCTCGCTCCATTCAATGCCTAATGGACGACCTCCGGTGTCTGCGATTTTTCGGGTCTCGATACCTGTGATCTGGTATATGGCGCCAGAAGCAGACGATGAATAGAGCCTCCCGTTGCTTGCGAGAGTTAAGTCTTCGGGTCCGTAATCGGGGAGTGCGATAATTTCAACGGAACTTAGTCGATTATCACTGCTCATCGGCGGGGCAGTGGGCGCTTGCCAAGCAATCGGATTGATCGGCGTGGGCCAAAATAAAAGATAGCTAACGATTACCGCCAGAGTGAAAAAGATCGAGTGCTTTAGCATCTTCGTCATTCCTGAAAAAGAATGGTTAAACGCTAGCACGAACAGACCGCTTAAAGAAGCCCCGCGAGCTAAACCAAATCATGGCTAGTCGCGGGAAAGGGTTTGGATGTATTG
>JABXIR010000123.1 GCA_013372965.1 Gammaproteobacteria bacterium | reverse complement strand
TTTTTGTGCGTTGATGTACCAAGCCATTTGCTTTGGTGGGTAAAGCGTATCGTCAAGCCCGAGATCACTAATCACTCGCTTTAAAAGGCGTATTTGATCGTCGGAATCGATTACCTGGAAGTTTTCTTTGAGTCCGGCTTCACGCCAATGATTTTTTAACAGGCGATGGGCGATTCCGTGAAATGTGCCGATCCACATACCACGCTCTTGACGCCCGAGCAGCGACTCGACACGCGCGCGCATCTCTTTGGCCGCCTTGTTCGTAAAGGTCACCGCTAAAATGCTGTAGGGCGAGTAGCCTTCAACCCCCAACAACCAACCAATTCGATGCACTAATACACGGGTCTTACCTGAACCGGCGCCCGCGAGCACCAACTGATTCGAAGGCGGCGCACTCACCGCCTTACGCTGAGCATCATTTAGACCATTTAATAACGACGAGACATCCATAATAATTTTGATAGCTTTTAATATGTGAGCGATCAGTTTAACATGCTCTAAGCTCGCCACGAATAACTGCTTTGCATAGAAAAGGGTTTTATGACCGCCAGCTTCACTCAACATATTTCCGATAATCTCGACGCTCTGCGCCGCTCTGAACGCAAGGTGGCCGAATACGTATTAGCGAATGCTACGTCGGTTATTCATATGCGAATCGTCGACCTAGCAACAGAGGCTGAGGTTTCTGAACCCACGGTGGTTCGATTTTGTCGCGGCATCGGTTGTGATGGCTTTCAAGACTTCAAACTAAAACTCGCCCAACAATTGGCTTCAAGTCCGACCATTGGTCGAGTTGCGGTTACCGATACCGACAACTCAATTACCTATTCACAAAAAGTATTCGATAGCTCGATCGACGTGTTAATTAACGTGCGTGATCAGATCGACACCCAAGAGATCTCGAAAGCGGTCGACGCGATATTCAATGCGCGTCACGTGTTGTTTTTTGGCTTCGGTGGCTCGTCGGCGGTGTGTGTCGATGCACAGCATCGATTGTTCAGACTCGGTTTAGCGTGTCATGCCCACTCCGATCCGCACCTGCAAACCATGGCGGCGCTAAGTTTGGGGCCTCAAGACGTCGTGATTGCGGTATCGCAATCGGGTCGAACCAAGGCGCTTCTCGACAGCATCCGCGAAGTTAAGCGTCGCGGTGCGAAAGTGATTTCACTTTCACCGGCCGACACCCCAGTGTTAATTCAAGCAGATATACCGCTTACGATTGATGCAAAAGACAGCTTCGACGTTTATTCACCCCTCACCACTCGAATTGCCCACTTGGTAGTCATTGATGTTATCGCAGCCGGTATTGCTCAGCGTATGGGCGACAATGGTAAAACCCACATCTCTAAGCTCAAGCAGAGCTTACGTGGCCACCGAATTAACTATCACGACCCTTCTTGGCCTTCAAACTAGCGATTACCCGAACGCCTCGCGACGATTCGCTTAAACGAGCGTTTCCACGCCCACCAAAACAAAAAAACGGAGCGCTAGGCTCCGTTTTCGTAAGTGATGTAAATGCCGAAATTACGACTCTGCTTCAACCGACTCAGCGTCCTCTTCGACCGGGTTCTCATCGTAGTTTTGAATGTAATCTCGCGCAGCATTCGCGCCCTCACGTCCATCTAATTCGAACATTGCCTGGATGTAATACGGCATACGAATGGTCTCTCCAACGACAAAAATTCGGTCGAATCCGACCCGGATTACACTCGAATCGCGATCGACAACAATGCTCTTAGCAAAGCGAAGCTCCGATGAATTATTACTAAGCACAACTAAATAGCGACGGCTAGCACCCGCGTGAATAATGAGCGACCGACGGTCGATTGAAGTCCAGCCGTTGACATTGAATTCTGTGACTCGATCTTGGGGCTCTAAGCCTGGTACCTTGTATTTGTCGGGCAATTCTTCATACATTTCCAAGACCCGCTCAGGACTAGGCATTTCACGTGGCCCAGAGGTCGATTCGACACTCGAGCAGGCGATTAATGACAATGCGGCTACAACAGCGACGGCGATACGTCTCATGGTAAACTCCTGTGGTGTGTGATTTTAGTCAGTTTTGAGCTTAGCTTTCGCTTTCGGGCTCGTCCATCCTTCCCTAGCTATTTGTTTAGACCGACCGATGGCCAATGAGTTCTTGTTGACGGTTTTCGTAATTACCGAACCGGCCGCCACAAAACCCGAGTCGCCAATAGAAACGGGCGCCACCAGAGTGCTATTCGATCCCACGAATACTTCGTCGCCAATAATGGTTTTAAACTTATTAACGCCGTCGTAGTTACAAGTAATCGTGCCAGCGCCGATATTCGAACCAATGCCGATTTCGGCATCACCAACGTACGACAAATGATTCACTTTACTGCCGTTACCGATTTTCGCTTTCTTTGTCTCTACGAAGTTACCAATCTTAGCGCCATCGGCGAGTTCGGTTCCCGGACGCAAGCGAGCGAACGGCCCAACCTCATTGTTCGCACTTAAGACCGCCTGTTCGAGTACGGTATTTGCCTTAATGTGCACATTGTCGCCAATCGAGCTATCGGATATGAAGCAGTTCGGCTCGATCGTGACATTGTTGCCTATTGAAACGTCGCCCACAAAGACCGCGTTTACATCGATGTAAGTGTCCTTACCAACGGTTAGGTTACCGCGAACGTCAATTCGCTGAGGGTCCGCAAGTGTCACGCCATCCGCTAGGAGCTGATCCGCTATTTCGCGCTGGTAAGCACGTTCAACAAAGGCTTGTTG
>JABXIR010000056.1 GCA_013372965.1 Gammaproteobacteria bacterium | reverse complement strand
CCATTCGGTTTCTTTGTTCGATAGTCATGCGTGTCGTCGATGCAAAGAACTGCACAAAAGCCAGCAGCAAGACCGCCGAGATCGAGAGACTGATCAGCAGCTCGAGCAATGTGATGCCTCGCTCACGAAGCACTAACGCGGGCGCATCGGCCATGAGTAGCGCCATATTTTGTGAGCTAACTGCGTCGATAAAACATGAATCTCGAAGTGGCTGTTACGTTCGACGGTTAAGTTAAGTTGCTTTGGCGGCGTTGTGTTGTCGCCACGCACTTTGGCAAAGGTCGCGGCTTGAAAATAGAGTGATGATTGATGGTAGTTAAGCGAAGCCGAGCGAATGAGAGTATGTGTGCTCATAATACAAAGCATGAGCAGAACTGCGCCAACCAAGCATTCGGTTAGGCTTGATCCGTTGATGAGTGCGCGTCGAGTTGTTGATAATTGAGAAAAAGTCATAGCCACTTACCCGCGAAACGTTTCGCAACCAGTATGTGGACTGGGCGGCCATTGAACCGCCCCCTAATGACTTAGTTTTCGGGCGTAATATCGACTAAACGAAGTTCCTTCGGGAGTGAGAAGGTGACGTTCTCTTCACGGCCTATCGCTTCGACTGCTGGCTGGGAACCAAAAGACTCAAGCTTTGAAATAACCGACTGGACCAGCACCTCGGGTGCCGATGCGCCTGCCGTAATACCGACACGGCTTACGCCATCGAGCCATTCACCCTGAACGTCTTCCGCACGATCGATTAGAAAACTCTTGGCACCAACACGCTCGGCTAATTCTCGCAGGCGGTTCGAGTTCGATGAATTCACCGAGCCCACCACCAGTACCAGGTCGTTATTCTCGGCAAGAGAGCGCACCGCATCTTGGCGATTTTGCGTTGCATAACAAATGTCGTCTTTACGCGGCCCGCGTACACTCGGAAAACGCTGTCGAAGCGCATCGATCACTTCGGCTGTGTCATCCATTGAGAGCGTGGTTTGGGTCACATAGGCCAGCTTGGATTCATCGCGAACTTGAAGATTCATGACATCGTTCGAATCTTCTACAAGATGGATCACACCGCCATACGAGGTATCGAAGCGACCCATGGTCCCTTCAACCTCTGGGTGCCCATCGTGGCCGATGAGAATGCAGTCATAGCCTTCTCGAGCGTATTTAAGAACTTCCATATGGACTTTTGTCACCAACGGGCAGGTCGCATCGAATACGCGAAGACCGCGATGTTCCGCTTCGGTTTCAACGGCTTTCGACACGCCGTGAGCACTGAAGATCACAATTTTATCGTCTGGAACTTCGTTAAGTTCCTCCACAAAAATCGCGCCGCGATCACGCAAGGTGTCGACTACGTATTTGTTATGCACGACTTCGTGACGAACATAAATCGGAGCGCCGAATATATCGAGAGCTCGATTCACAATTTCAATGGCTCGGTCTACCCCGGCGCAAAAGCCACGAGGATTCGCTAGATTCACCTGAATAGTCATTATGTTTTACTCAACGTCTATAATCTCGACGCGAAACGCCAGAGTTTCGCCCGATAGCGGATGATTAAAGTTAACGACAACCTCTTCGTCTTCTATTGCATGAATAATGCCAGGCAACTCACCCTCTGGGCCATTCGAAAAGCTCATCACCATACCCAACTCGAGTGAACTTTCGTCGAACAGCGATTTGGGTACGCGTTGAAAGTTTGCCTCTGCCGGTTGACCAAAGCCCTCTTCCGGAGCCACTTCGAACGTCGCCGATTGTCCCGGCCTTAGCCCTAACAGCTTGGCTTCAAAGCCCGGCAACAACGAGCCGTCACCCATGGTGAAACTGGCGGGCTGTTGCGCATCGAAAGTACTGTCGACAACGTCACCGCTGGCTAACGCCAGCTCAAAGTTGAGGGTAACTTTTGAGTTACTTGTTATCGTTGCTGTCATGTTTCTTTCGCTTACCTTCAACCAAACTATCAATAATTAAAATCGCACCACCGAGAACGATCGCCGCATCCGCAATGTTGAACGCCGGCCAGTACATACCGTTATAGTGCCACTGGATAAAGTCGATCACATGGCCGAGCACCGCGCGATCGTACAAATTGCCAAGCGCGCCACCCAAGACACAAGCGAGACCAAAGCTCAGCCAAGCATGCGTGTCCTTCAGGCGAACCACCCACCCAACAATGACCGCGGATACGACCAGTGTGAGAATGATGAAAAACCAACGCTGCCAGCCGCCTGCATCCGCTAGAAAACTAAACGCGGCACCCGTGTTGTAGAGCAAAGTCCAGTTGAACCAGCTGGTTACAACAATTTGCTCGCCGTAACTCAGCGAGGCTTCAGCTAACTGTTTCGTGTATTGATCAGCGATGACTACCAGCGCCGCAACGACAAACCACTTAATTGTCGACATCATGCGAAGTTACGCTCCTCTCCGTCGCCGTCTACGTTGGTTATACAACGAGAACATAAAGTTGGATGAGTGTCGCTCGCGCCCACATCTTCGCGGTGGTGCCAGCAGCGCTCACATTTTTCACTCTCGCTTTTCACCACACCTACTTTGAGGCCGTCGAGTTCTGAGTCGACACAACTTTCGTGAGAGCCAACCACTGCGCCCGAGGTAATTAAAACGAAACGCAGTTCATCGCCAAAGACGTTTAATAGGGTTTCAAGCTCCGATGACGCATCAAGATATACTTCTGCATCAAGCGAGCCACGAATAACACCTTGGTTACGAGCCGTCTCGATCGCCTTGTTGACCGCAGTTTTAACGGCCATCACTTGCTGCCAATCGTGATCGGTAAGAGCGACTTCGCCCTCAAGCTTCGACAAGCCTGTGTACCACTCCGCGATAAACACAGTTTTTTCACGATCGCCAGGAAGATACTCCCATGCCTCATCCGCCGTGAAACTGGTAATCGGAGCCAACCAGCGAACCATCGCCTCAGCAATATGGAAGATCGCGGTTTGAGCTGAACGACGTGCAACGCTATTTGGCGCGCAGGTGTACTGACGATCTTTAATGATGTCGAGGTAGAATCCACCCAAGTCAACGATGCAGAACTGCTGCAAGCGTTGGTAGATTGAGTGCATGTTGTACTTGTCGTAATCGGCAATAATCGCGTCTTGAACTTTGGCAGCGCGATCAACCGCCCAACGATCAAGTGCCACCATTTCATCAGTCGCGACTAAGTCGGTTGCGGGGTCGAAGCCCACCAAATTTGAAAGCAAGAAGCGCAATGTGTTTCGAATACGACGATACGACTCAGCGGTACGCTTGAGGATTTCATCCGAGACGCTCATCTCTGCACTGAAGTCGGTAGCCGCAACCCATAAACGTAAAATATCGGCGCCTAGATCGTTCACCACTTTCTGCGGTGACATCACGTTTCCGATCGACTTCGACATCTTGCGACCCTGCGCATCCACGGTGAAACCGTGTGTCAGCACTTGCTTATACGGCGCTTGACCATACATGGCGATCGCTGTTTTTAGCGATGACTGGAACCAACCTCGGTGCTGGTCGCTACCCTCGAGATATAAGTCAGCAGGGAAGCGTAAGTTGTTGCGACGCGCGACGACCGAGTAATGCGTGACACCCGAGTCGAACCATACATCGAGTGTATCGGTGACTTTGGTGTACTCGTTTGCGTCTGCGCCAAGAAGCTCACTGGCATCGAGTTCGAACCAAGCTTCAATGCCTTTGCCTTCGACTTTTTGTGCGACGGCCTCGATGAGTGCCGGTGTATTCGGGTGCAAGTCGCCGGTCTCTTTGTGGATAAACAACGCAATTGGAACACCCCACGTACGCTGACGAGAGATACACCAGTCGGGAGATGCATCGAGCATACTTTCGATACGTGCTTGGCCCCACTCAGGGAGCCACTCGACGTCTTTTACAGCGGCGAGCGCACCCTCAAGTAGACCTTGTTCGTTCATGCTGATGAACCACTGCGGCGTTGCTCGATAGATCAACGGCGTTTTGGTACGCCAGCAATGCGGATAACTGTGTTGGAACTGCTCAGCCTTGAGGAGTACGCCGTTTTCTTCGAGTAAGTCGATCACCGGCTTATCAACTTTGTAGACGTGCTCACCCGCAAAAATCGGTGTGGTGTCGCGGAACACTCCGCTGTCATCGACACGATTCAACGTCCCGATACCGTACTTTTTGCCTACCTGAAAGTCTTCCACACCGTGATCTGGAGCTGTGTGCACTGCGCCCGTACCCGCGTCGGTTGTAACGTGATCACCCAGAATGACTGGAACTTCAAGATCATAGAAAGGGTGCTTAAGCTTCATGCCTTCGAGCGCGGCGCCTTTTGCATGTCCAATGACCGTGTAGTGTTCGCTACCGTAGCGCTTAAAGACATCGTCGACGAGAACCGCTGCAAAGACGAAACGCTCGCCGCGATAGTCGACCAATGCGTATTCGACTTCTTCATTCAAGCTAACGGCTTGTGACGATGGCAGTGTCCAAGGCGTTGTTGTCCAGATAACCACCGACGCCGATGGTCCCTCGGCAACACCAAACGCGGCCGCTAAAGCGGTTTGATCGACTGCCTTGTAGGCAACGTCAATGGCCCAGCTGGTTTTGTCTTTGTACTCGACTTCTGCCTCAGCAAGCGCCGAACCACCCACAACACTCCAATACACAGGCTTGAAGCCTTTGACTAAGTGACCGTTTTCAGCGATTTTACCAAGCGCTCGAATAATATCGGCTTCGGTTTGGAAATCCATGGTGAGATAAGGATTATCCCACTCGCCCAGCACGCCCAAACGAATGAAGTCGGCCTTTTGACCCTCGACTTGTTTAGCCGCGTACACGCGACACGCTTCGCGGAACTTGTCGTACGGAACCTTGACACCCGCCTTGCCTTTCTTCTTTTCGACGTTGTGTTCAATCGGAAGACCGTGACAGTCCCAACCGGGCACATACGGTGCGTCGAAACCCGATAGGGTCTTCGACTTTACGATAATGTCTTTGAGAATTTTATTAACCGAGTGACCAATGTGAATATCGCCATTCGCGTACGGAGGGCCGTCATGAAGAATAAATTGCTCACGACCTGCACGTGCCTCACGAATCGTGTTGTACAGATTTTCGTCTGTCCAACGCTTCAGCATCTTCGGTTCGCGCTGCGCTAAATTACCACGCATTGGGAACCCAGTTTCGGGTAGATTTAGCGTACTTTTGTAATCACTCATTTTTTTACCTAAACACCTTCGGCAAAGAATTGCTTCGCCTGTTCTTGATCTTGAAAAATCTGTTCTTTAAGCGCATCGAATGATGCGAAAGCGCGCTCATCACGAATTTTAAGCATAAAATCAACGTCGAGCCGCTGCCCGTATAAATCGCCCTTAAAGTCAAAAATATGTACTTCTAGGCCGGGCCTAGTTTCGCCTCCGACCGTTGGTTTTACGCCAACATTCGCCACCGCTGTGAAACGCGCACCCTGTTGCGTGGTTGCTAACACTGCATAGACACCGCCCAGTGGCGTAGTACGGCGATTAAGCGCCACGTTTGCCGTTGGCACGCCGATGGTTCGGCCGAGCTGCTTGCCAAATCCGACTCGCCCGCTGATGCGATAAGGTCTCCCTAGCAGGGTTTCAGCCTGATCGCAGTCACCTCGCGATAACGCAGCTCGAATGCGAGTACTGCTAATGCGCTCGCCATCGTGCAGCGTGGTTGGTGTATCTTCGACCTTAAACCCCATGACGTCGGCGCAACGATTTAACATCGCGTAATCGCCTAAGCGTCGCTCTCCAAAACGAAAGTCGTCACCGACAATGAGGTGCTTCGTTTTTAAGCCATCGCGAATCACGCTTTCGACAAACCGTTCAGGGTTCATCGAGGCCAGTGCGCTGTTGAAACGTAAGCAAACAACGCGCTGTATTCCGAGCCTCGCTAGCACTTCAACCTTGTCGCGAAAACGACTGAGGCGAGCCGGCGCGCTAGACGGCGCAAAAAACTCGCTGGGTTGCGGCTCAAAGAGAACAACCGTAGGCGTTGCTTTGAGCGTCTTGGCCACTTGAATAACACGATCGATAATCGCTTGATGCCCAAGATGGAGACCATCGAAAGCTCCGATGGTGACGACACTCGGCAAGTCGATTTTAGATAGGTTTTGCAGACCTCTAACTAGCTGCATTCAAGCGCTTCTCAGTTTGTTACGTACAAAGTGCGAAGTATATCGTTAGTTGATCGCTTTTTCAGCACCAAAGCGCATTTATTTTGGTGAAACAAACTGCGCTTTGCGCCAGCCGAGTAAAGGGATGCAAGCGGCATAGATCACCATGCCCAAAACAACGAGCCACGACAAGTGAGTGACCCGTGTCACGAAGTCCGCCATGACCCAGTTTAAATCGAGCTGCAATACCGCAAATTGAAGCGCCGCGCCCATCAAAATTGTCGAGACAACCGGCACTAAAGACACCCACTTGAGGGTAGACGGAAGGATGACTTGTCGCCGTTTCAAGCCGAGCAACAGAAGCCCCGCGTTGAGCCAAGCTGATGCGGCCGTTGCCAACGCCAAACCGACGTGACCGAGCTCTTTGTCGTACAACCACCAAACAAAGATCACGTTGAAAGCCATATTCACCACCATCGCGATGATACCGATTTTCACGGGGGTTTTAGTGTCTTGCTGAGCGAAATAGCCTGTCGCCAACACCTTGATCCACATGAACGCCAACAAGCCAAGCGCATAAGCACGGAGCGCCCACGCCGACATAAATACGCCTCGATCTGACAACTGACCGTAGCCAAACAAAGTAAAGATCAATGGTTCAGCCAAAATAATGAGCGCGACGGCCGCCGGAAGCCCAATGAAAAAGACCATTCGCGATGCCCATTTCAAGGTTTCTGAAAAGAGCTCACCGGCACCACGGGCATGCTTTCTTGACAAGGTTGGTAGCACCACGGTTGCCAGCGCAACACCAAACACACCCAACGGTAACTCTGCCAACCGGTCGGAATAGTAAAGCCAAGAGACACTGCCACCCGGCAAGAACGAGGCGATAATGGTGTCGAATAACAAATTAATCTGACTAACACTCACACCAAACAGTGCGGGAATCATTAAACGCAACACCTTGCTGACGCCTTTATCTTTTTTGACCCTAGGCGTTGGTAGCAAGTTGATCTGAGCCAAAAATGGCAACTGGAATACCAACTGCACAGCACCCGCGATGAGCACCCCCCAAGCCAGTGCAAACGCCGGTTCATCGAATAACGGGGCTAACCAGAGTGCCGCACCAATCAGACTCAGATTGAGAAACACCGGCGTGATGGCCGGAATGGCGAAGCGATCGAAGCTATTTAGAATGGCGCCAGCAAACCCAGTGAGCGATATCAATGCTAGATATGGGAAGGTGATTCGCAAGAATTCAGCCGCCAGAGCGAATTTCTCGGGCTCGTCGACGAACCCAGGCGCGAATACAATCATGACTTGTGGCGCGAAGAACACCACCACAATCGTGATACCAACGACCGACAATCCCAGAAAGCCGCAGACTCGATCGATAAATAATTTGAGGGCCGCAACATTACCGCGTTCTCGGTATTCAGCCAACACCGGAACAAACGCCTGCGAAAAAGCGCCTTCGGCAAACAGACGCCTTAGGAAGTTTGGAATCTTGATAGCAACATAAAATGCATCGGCCGCGGGAGTATCGCCGATGACTCGCGCGAGCACGACATCACGTATTAATCCTAAAACGCGCGAGATCATTGTCATGGTACTTACCACAATGCCGCTACGTACTAACCCTTTTTGTTCTGCCACTCAGGTACTCTCCCCCACACGTGAGCCCATAAT
>JABXIR010000104.1 GCA_013372965.1 Gammaproteobacteria bacterium | reverse complement strand
TTGGCATTAACTGTCGCTATAGAATAATAAATAGGATTTTCCGTGACTAAGCTTACTCATTTTTTATCTGTCCTTCTGTTATTAGGCGCTTCCTCATCGAGCTTCGCTAACATGTTTGTTGATCGTTCGATCATCGAGTTTGTGGCGTCTGAAGGTCGCCAGCAAGACCTGCGCGTGTCTAACCGCGGTAATGACCAGATGTACGTTCAGCTTGAAGTACTTGACGTTCAAAACCCAGGTACCGAAGCTGAACAGCGAGTAACCCTGAGCAATCTGTCAGACATGACCCTGCTCGCTACGCCGAAGCAATTTGTATTACCAGCACAGGGTGAACGTGCCGTTCGCTTAGTGTCATTATCCGAAGCAAGCGACGTCGAACGTATTTACCGTGTTAATGTGACGCCGGTTTTACCCCCATTGGCAGACAACGATGCCTCCGTGGTTCGAGTAGTAGTGGCGTATCAGTTATTGGTGATTGTGCAGCCCGTAAATCCTAGAGAAGACCTATTTGTCGAGCGCCGCGGCGACGTGATGTATTTCGAAAATCGCGGCAACTCATACGTGTTACTATCCGAAGGCGAGCAGTGCCATGCTGACAGCTGTGACGATCTGCCGACACGCCGACTGTATGCCGGTAATAGCTGGGAGCTCCCTCTCAGCGATGCCCAAGCAGCCGTTAATTTTCGTATGAGTACCTTCCAAGGTAGTCGTGAAGTCACCTTCTAAACCGTTCGAGCGTTGTCATTTTGGTAGTAAGGTGTCTAAGCCTTTGGCTTTTATTGGCTGTGAGTGTGAGTGCGGTTGCGCAGCGAGCAGACGACTTTGTTGGTGTCCCCGGAGGCACGGGCTATTTTTCCGATGACGCGGTTCGCGTCGAATTTTTTTGTTCCTTACAATCTCAGTTAGTTGAGCGTCAACGTGATCGTATTGCGTCAACGTACGGTTGGTATCTTGACGTTGGCGGTAATGCACCATTGAGCTGCTTACGTTCTGCGCGCGTTCCCCTTCAGGTCGCCTTCGATTGGCTCGAACGCGCTCGTAATTTCGGCTTCGATGACGCCCAGTTGATCTACGAAACTGCCGATGGAGCGGCACCTCAAGCCGCTGATGTTTGGGTTCCACCTGGCTTCGAAGCGCTACTCGAACCACAGCTTACCCTCGCTGACGTCTTTTTCGGTGGTCGAAAAGTCGGCTCGGTCATGGTGATTTATACCCCAGATAAAGTCGAGTTTCAGGCACCCGAGACGGTCGTCAATGCACTACCTGACTTGATCGAGCCTCTCAGGGTATTACAGAGTTTGTCCGGCGCACTCGATCCGAATTCTGCCTTTGCCTGTGGCTTTCGTGGCAATAATGCGTGTGGGCGTCTTGATCCGATACCGGAAGTCGCGGGTGTCATTTGGGATGAGAGTCGATTCCGGTTAGATGTTTTTGTGAACCCTGAGCAGCTCGCCGTGCGGGGTGCAAATATCGGAAAGTATCTTCCGCCGTCCTCTGCAGAGTGGTCCATGATGCAAACGCTCTACGCGGCTCTATCGGGGAGTTTCGAGCAACCCGATGAGAATTACTCACTTTCGGGAGTTAATACCATTTCGTTTCGTGAGAATCGTTTGGTGACGGATATTAACGTCGCGAACGACCGCTTCAGTATTGACGAGCTGACGGTTGAACGCGACTTTGAAGGTCTGAGCTACCGCGGTGGCTATTTCAATGGTGATAGTTCATTTTTGAGCTTCGGCACGACCAACTCGGTCCGCGGTGTAAGCATCGGCACGAGCATCGATACCCGTACCGACTTGAGGCAGAGTTCGGGTAATAGTATCGAGGTGTTCTTGGCCACGCGAAGCTTAGTCTCTATTTATAAAGACGGCCGACTGATCAGCTCTAGAAACTACGATTCGGGCAACCAAGAGCTAGACACAACGGCATTGCCAGGGGGCAGTTATGATATCGATATCCGAATCGTCGATGCATCAGGACGAGAAACCGTTGAAACCCGGTTCTATGTAAAATCCAATCAGCTACCGCCACTCGATGAGCCGAATTGGTACGTTGAATTAGGGCAGCCGACCCGAATTAATCGTGATGAAGTGCTTCGTGAAGTGAACGATGGTTACTTAGCAAAAGCGGGGTATCTCACTCGTTTGTCCGACACCACCGCGATCGGTGGTGGCGTTATTGCGAATAATAACCAGCAAGCGCTTGAGGTCGATTTCTTCAGTTTAAACCGAGGCGTGCAGGTGGATCTATCAGGCATTTATGCCGATGATGGCGGCTATGGATTCAACCTGGTAGGTCAGCTCAATTGGTCGACTTGGACCGTGTCGGCAAATTATCGCGAAATCGACAATTCAAAATTTGACGATGAAGGCGGCTCGATTACCTCGGCCGATACGGTGCTCGGTACGAGTATTCGTCAGTCTACACTCAATGTGACAAAAAACACCGACTACGGTTACTTCAGTGTTCAGGCTCGGCAAAACGAACGCGATGGTCAGGCGCGCACCGAGGCGTTGTCATTTCGTTATTCGGCACCGGTATGGCGCTTCTGGGACTCCGACCTATCAACACAGTTTGAATACACTCAGGAAGACAGCGATTGGTTGGCGCTTTTAAGTGTCAATTGGCGCTTTAACCGTGGCCGTTGGAACCTAAACCTAAAGCCTGAGTATCAAGCCAATTATATCGACAGTATTGACGAGCAACTGAACGATGGCTTTTTTGAAGCGAATGCGAACTGGAGTGATCAAGACTTATTCATGAGTGACTTGCGCGTTTATTCGAGCGCCTATAAGCGAGGTGACTTCGAGGGCGCGAGTATCGAGTACGATCACCAACTGCGATACGGTCGGGCGCGCGCTCAGGTAGAGCACCGAAATGTGAATGGGGTGAACAGTGATAACCTTAACTTAAACGCCTCGACGTCGTTCATTGTGACCGAGCAAGGGGTCGCTATGGGTGGCCAGCAGCAATCACAATCGGCGGTCGTTGTTAATCTAAAGGGTGAAGCGGCTGGCGTGTGGTTCGATGTCCTCGTCGATCGGCGACCGGTTGCGTATGCTGTGCCGGGTGCCAGTACCGTCGTTACTTTGCGTCCTTTCGAGACCTACACAATTGAGCTCCGCCCGCGAGGTAACGGGTTTGCCGACCTCGAAGGCGATATTCGAACCGTGACTCTCTATCCAGGGAACGTGGTCGACTTGGATTGGTCCGTTGAGGCGGCGACGATTGTGTTTGGTCAGGTGCTTCTGCCCGATGGTACGCCAGTGGCGAACGCATTAATTGAGGGTATCAAAGGTTTCGCATCGACCGATGATTACGGTTTATTCCAGTTAGAGCTTGCGAGTTCGGTCTCCGCGCTCGAGTTCGTCACGCGTGATTATCGCTGTAGCGTTGATGTTCCTGAGTTCGAGTCG
>JABXIR010000289.1 GCA_013372965.1 Gammaproteobacteria bacterium | reverse complement strand
CGACATTGATCACTCCAAAATAAATTATTCGTTTTCACTTAAATATCGAGACCAAAGCTCGATAACATCTTGCCTAGGGGCACGCCATTTTTCAGGGTCTACCCAATTGCCTTTTTGCTGCAGCGCTAAGCGATGGCCAGCTGACCGATAAGCCTTGTAAGCTTCGGTGAGTCGTTTGCATTGATCTGATGAAAACAAACCGACATCGACAAACGCCTCTAACAAACGGATGTTGTCTGTCCATTTTAGAAGCGACTGATTCGATTGAGCTTTTGCCAATACGAGGAACTGTACCATAAATTCGATATCAACCATCCCCCCTTTGTCTTGTTTTAGATGGAATTTATCGGTTTTTTGGTTACCGAGATGGCTCATCATCTTCTGTCGCATGGCGAGTACTTCAGAGCGAAGTTCAACCTCGTCGCGCGGCATCGACAGAACGCTAGAGCGAACTTCATTGATCCGTCGTGCTAACTCACCGTCACCGGCAACGACTCGCGCTCGCACAAGCGCTTGATGTTCCCATACCCAAGCCGACTTCTGTTGGTACTTCGTAAAGGCTTTTAAGCTGCTCACTAGCGGACCTGAGTTACCTGAAGGTCGCAGCCGAGTATCGATTTCATACAGCCGCCCCGAAGGCATTTCAGTTGCCATAATATGAATCATTCGCTGCCCGAGCCTTGCGAAAAAGGTTTGATTATCGAGCGGCTTTGCACCGTTACTTTGCGCAATTGGGTCGGTATCATGAATAAACACAATATCGAGATCGGATGAGTGACCAAGTTCCCAACCGCCCAGCTTCCCGTAGGCAAGCACGCAGAAGCGATCGCCACTAAGCAACGCATCGCCGTTATGAGTTGGGGCACCGTGTCGCTCGGTCATTTGCGTCCAAGCAATAGCCAATACTTGCTCTAGAATCACTTCAGCCAAAAACGTCAGGTAATCACTCACCTTCATTAGCGGCAACCGATCCGTCACTTCACACGCGGCAACCCGAAGTACGTGAGACTGCTTGAAGTAACGAAGCACTTCCATATGCCCCTCGAGATCATCCCAATTTAATCGCATCAGTTGCTGACGGATTTCACTCTGCAATTGCTCACGTGACGGCGGTGTATAGAGCTGAGATGCATTAAGCAGCTCATGCAGTAACGCTGGATGACGAGCAAACTGTTCGGCGATCCAAGGGCTCGCCGCAGCCAATTTCACCAACTCGCCGAGCGCTTGGGGATGCTCGAGCAACATCACCATGTATGTCGAGCGACGTAAAATACTGTTAAGAATTGGCCAACATCGTCCCAATGTCTTGTTCGGTTTCTCGGTGCTCGCACACGCAGCGAGCAAACGCGGTGCAAACTCATCAACCCGCTTACGAGACTCCGTGTGTAAATTTTCAAATGCACGATTGCTCTGGAGTTCGTGGATCTGTTCAACGACCACCTGAATATCGAGAAAGCCGAAGAAATTCAGGTCGACTCCCGCTAAATCGTTTTGCCAAAGTTGGTACCAACGCGCGTCTAACTGGAACCTCGATTCCCTGACCGTCGCCTCTTCTTTGATTGTGTCGGTGAATAACTGAGCGCATCGTTCACGATGCTCATCGAGCATTTCGAGAAAGGTATCGACGTCGTCAAAACCCATGACCCAGGCTAGATAGGCAAACGTTTCTTCATCGGCAGGAAGCGTCTGCGACTGCTCATCACGCCAAGCTTGAATGGCGTGTTCGCAGTTCCGTAAAAATTCATAAGCGGACCTGAGTATCGCGACGTCGCTTTCACTCAGACAGCCGTGCTTTGCGAGCAATGGCAAGGCTGCAAAAACACTGGGATTGCGCAATTCAATGAGTCGTCCACCTAATGTCACTTGAAAGCTCTGCACAATGAACTCGACTTCGCGAATACCTCCGGGGCCCAATTTAACGTTGTGCCGGCGATTCAGCCGAGCATTCTCTGACTTGATCAGTGCCTTGATATCACGCAGAGAGTCAATGACGCTGTAATCAATGTAACGTCGGAAACTAAACGGCTGAATAATATTATTCAACTCGTCGGCATCGGACTGATCGAGCGATGCCTTAATCACCCGCGCCTTAGCAAGCGCGTATCGCTCCCACGAGCGCGCTTGAGTGGCTAGGTACTGTTCGAACGCATCAAAGCTTGAGACCAGCGCACCACTCGAGCCATAGGGTCTTAGTCGCATATCCACACGATAGACAAATCCATCCGCTGTTCGTTGATCCAGGCTTCGAATAATGCCCTGCCCAACTCGGGTGAAGAATGTTTGATGATCAATCGCTTTGTCGCCAGTGGTATAGCCGCCGTGACGGTAGCAGAAAATCAAGTCGATATCGGAAGATAAATTGAGCTCTTGACCGCCCAGTTTACCCATCGCGAGAACCTGAAGCTCTAGGGGTGGGCCGCCCTTTGTATCTGGGGCACCATGTCGCTTTACGAGCTGCTGGTAATGCCAATCGCGGGCAATCTGAATGAAGTAGTCCGCTGCCGCGCTAATACAACGACAGGTGGATTCCGTTGAGTTCAACCTCGATAGGTCCCGAATAATAAGAGCAGACTGAACTTGCTGACGCGCCACGCGCAGACGATGATTAAACTCGCTTTCGTCGTCGATCCGATCAATCACAAACTCGAGAGATTTCAGCTCTTGTTCGATTGACCAGCCTTTGCTCAAAACGGACTCAACCCAAACGCTGGAGAAACGATCTTGCAGAAAAAGATCGAGAAGGTAATCGGACGCCGTCAGCGCAGTAAGAAGCTCGCTCGGAAGCGCCCCAAACGAGGTCTCATCGGCCAAGCGTTGACGAATTCGTTGCTGACGGGCTTCAATAAACTTGGAGACACTCGGTTTAGTCGACACTCGATGTTACTCGCAAAACTTCCTCGAGAGAGGTGCGCCCCTCTGCTACTTTCAACAATCCGGCCGCTCGTAAACTCTTAGTACCCTTCGTATACGCATGGCGTGCTAACGCTTTTGCCGCGTCGTCTTCGCTGAGCATCGCGGTCATTTCCCGATCAAATTCGAGTACCTCATAAATACCCTGACGACCACTGTATCCGGTCTGACGACAATGCTTACAGCCGCCCGCAGTGAACACTTGTGTCGGTGCGGTGATTTTAAACGGCTTCGCTAACTTAGACCATGACTCTGCATCGACTGACTCGGGCTGCTTGCAATGGTCACACAGCAATCGAACGAGTCGCTGGGCCATAACACCCTCAATCGTCGACGCGAGCAGATAACTAGGCACACCGAATTCCATTAATCGAGTCAAGGCCGAGGCAGCATCGTTGGTATGAAGCGTCGACAGCACTAAGTGCCCGGTAAGCGCCGCTTGGATTGCCATGTCGGCTGTTTCTCGATCGCGAATCTCGCCGATCATGATGATATCTGGATCCTGGCGCAGCAGTGTTCGAACACCCGCCGCGAAATCTAAGCCAATGGCCGAATGCACTTGCATCTGGTTGAAAGAGTCTTCCACCATTTCGATCGGATCTTCGATCGTAGAGACATTCACCTCATCGGTCGCCAACTGCTTCAACGTGGTATAGAGCGTGGTGGTTTTACCCGACCCAGTAGGGCCTGTAACGAGCACAATACCGTGCGACCGCTGAGACATCGCATTCCAACGATCTAGATCTTTAGAGTGAAGTCCTAAACTCTCGAATGGTCTTAACAATACGTCTGGGTCGAATACCCGCACCACGAGCTTCTCACCAAATGCAGTCGGCAGAGTCGATAAACGTAACTCCACTTCGCGATTTGAGGGGGTTCGAGTTTTTATCCGGCCATCTTGGGGGCGTCGCTTCTCCGCAACATCCATTCTCGCCAAAACCTTTAAACGCGAAGTAACTGCCGCGTTGACCTCAGCGGGCAGATCATAGATCGTTTGAAGACGCCCATCGATTCTTAGACGAATTCGGGCTTGCTCGCGGCGAGGCTCAATGTGAATGTCGGACGCTCGTTCGTCGAACGCATACTGTAACAACCAATCGACGATACGTATCACATGCTGATCGTTCGCATCGGGAGAGCCAAGTGCATTGAGATCGACCAATTGCTCGAAGCTTCTCAGCCCCGACGATTTGCCCTGAGTGGTTTGAGCGTTAGCACCCGCAACCGACTTCGATAACGCGTAAAAGTCTTGGGTATACTTTGCAATGGCGGAGGCATCCCCAAGCACACGTTTGACCTCGCGTCGCTGGGCATGCTGAACGTCTTGAACCCAAGAATCATCGAAGGGGTCGGACACCGCGATCACTAGTTCGGTTGGTGACAGCTCGACACAGAGTATGCCGTGACGCTGAGCAAAAGCCGCCGACATGACCGTGGTGACTTTCTCAACCTCAATTTTGAGAGGGTTGATTTCAACGATGGGCAACTGAGACCGCTCGGAGAGCCAACTTGCCAAATAACTGCCATCAAGCACATCACCCGAAATCGTGGGGAGTTTCGCCTTAGCCAAAAACAGCACATCGTTGTTACCTCGATCATCTGATCGAGCGCGAAGACGCACCTCAGCAAGCTCATCGAGGACGTTTGCCTGTTGCAATTGTGCGACTAACCAAGTTAAATCCGCACGTTTCAAATTTGGGGTCGAGATGGAACTGACCATTATTAATTGTTCCCCAGTTGTTTTTTGTTTTAATGTAACAGTTTAAACAACGACGAACTAGCCGTCGTTTTTGGCAGTTTCGAACCCAAGTACGGTAGAATCAGTGCCAAAATTCGAGAGAATTACAAAACTGTTAGCTATATTAATTGTAGCCGAGCGAATGTTTACGGTGATGTTTCATATTTGTGACAGCTTTGTAACATTCTTGTAACAAAAGTCAGTGATGATTTCGTTCGTTTATTACGACGTATCACAAACATAGGAATCTTATTCGATATGGCGATAGGTGAAGCCCTAGGCAACTTGTTCAGTCGTTCTCCACTGCACATCCTCCGCAATCACATGGTTGAGGTCGATGAATGTGTCGGCGAAACCGCTCAATTCTTCGAGCACGTGTTCGCAAAAAACTGGGACGCGGCAACTGAGTCAAGAACGAAAATTTCTCAGCACGAGAAGAGTGCCGACGAACTCAAAGCTGACATTCGAAACAACTTACCCAAATCGTTGTTTTTGCCGGTGGCACGTTCCGACGTGTTAGAAATGCTCCACAGCCAGGATCGTATTGCCAATTGTGCAAAAGACCTGACGGGCGTTATTATCGGGCGAAAAATGTCGATTCCGGAGCCACTTCAAGACACCTTCAAGCAATTCGTCGATGTGACCGTAAAATGTGTTTCTACGGCTCGTCGCGCCATTGATGAACTCGGTGACTTACTTGAATCAGGTTTCCGGGGTCGTGAACTTGCTTTTGTCGACGAGATTATCGTGGAAGTTCACCAACTTGAAGACGATGCGGACACGCTACAGCGTGAATTGCGTTACGCGCTATTCGCGATCGAAAATGAGCTGCCTCCAGTAGACGTTATTTTCTTGTATCGCACCATCGAAAGCATTGGCGATTTGTCAGATCGCGCGCAAAGCGTTTGCTCTCGACTCCAAAT